>CAYJCI010000017.1:0-7093 GCA_964368595.1 uncultured Desulfovibrionaceae bacterium | reverse complement strand
GCAGTGCTTGCAAGTTATGCATCATGTGGCGAGCCATTGGATAAAGCAGGGGCTTATGCCATCCAAGGCAAGGGCGCATTCTTGGTAAAGCACATCAAAGGATCTTGGAGTAATGTGGTGGGCTTACCTGTAACCAAGCTCGTAGATGTGCTTTTTGAGCGTAATATTATTAAAGTGCGTTAATTTATAATTTACTATTATTAAAAAACTACGCGTACTGGCTCTGAATCTTTATCGTTGCGTTTTTCAATGCTGCCAATTTCCCATGCTTTAATGTTCATAGCGCGGGTGCGTTCAAAAATTTCTTCAACATCTTCATTGTTTACCACGAAAATATAGCCAATACCACAGTTGAAAATTTGTAACATTTCAGGCCAAGTGAGCTTGCCTTCTTCTTTTAACCAGTTAAAGACTGGCAAGATGTCCCATGTGCCAAAGTTAATGCAGGCTTCCACTTGTGCTGGTAACACGCGGCAAATATTATCATAAAATCCACCACCGGTAATATGCACCATGCCGCTAACGGTAAAGTCGCGCATGATTGTGCGCACAACGTCAACATATAAATTTGTGGGGGCAAGTAGCACGTCGGCAACTGTTTGGTCAGTATTGGGGAATGAGTCACTACCTTTAAGGCCACTTTGCTCTAGTATTTTACGCACTAAGGAATATCCATTAGAATGCAATCCAGATGATTCTATGCCAATAATCTTTTGCCCAATGCGGATGGATGAGCCGTCAATAATCTTAGCATTGTCAACTATACCTACACAAAAACCTGCTAAATCATATTCACCATCAGCGTACATGCTGGGCATTTCAGCAGTTTCGCCTCCAAGCAAAGCACATTTTGACCTGATACAGCCTTCGGCAATGCCTTCAACAACGGCTTGGGCTTTGTGTACATCAAGCTTGCCAGTAGCAAAATAATCCAAGAAAAATAAAGGTTTTGCACCTTGAACCAAGATGTCATTAACGCTCATGGCTACAAGGTCAATGCCCACAGTGTCATGCTTATCAAAAGTAAAAGCCAGCTTAAGCTTTGTGCCAACACCATCAGTGGCAGAAACAAGCACAGGCTCTGCAATACCTGCCAGATCTGGCCTAAATAGGCCACCAAATCCACCAATATCAGAGATTACACCCTGTATTTTAGTTCTGGCAACGGCACCTTTGATACGTGAAACTAATTCATTTCCTGCATCAATATTAACACCTGCATCGGTATAGGCTTTGGCGCGTTCTGTCGGCATGCTTGACTCCTTGTGAGAATTGTGTGGCTATCTTGGCAACAAAAGGCAATAGTATTGGATAATCATATTGCCTAGTTATGCTTTTCTAAAGTATATTGTATTGTTTTATAACAAAATAGCAAATCTGCATTGGAGATAACAATTGTACAACCAATGACAAATCAGTGTATAACAGTTTCTTTGCAAAGTTCCAAGCCTGCTTTTTAGTCTTTTTTCGGGAAATGCTCATTATTCTTGTTGCAATAGGCCGTTATATATATTAATTGAAATTTTCAATTTCTAGGAGTTTTTTTGTGAGAATTTTAATAATTATTTGTTTTATTTTTATTTTTCCTACTGCTGCATTGGGGAGTAAGGATAGTAGGCAAGATTATGTCTACGGAACAGGCAATAGCACTGGTGGCAACATTGATACATATGTTGACCCAAGAACTGGTGATATTGTAACATCTGTTAGACCACCAAAAAACAATAATAATCAAAATAATCAAGGTAATATACCTATTTTTGTTTATCCGCAGGTGGCTCCAAGTTGGCCCCCAACCCCTGTTACACCACCAAAACCTTAGAAAATAGCAATCTTTATAAATAATATAAATGAAGTAAATATGATTAATAAATTAGTTAAAAAACAAGGCTGGTTAGTGGGCCATATGGAGTGCTGTTCATGGCTGTAGAGCTTTGGAGAAAACTTGCCAATGGCAAGGTGCAATGTCTATTGTGTCGGCATAATTGTACTCTTGGTGAAGGTAAAAAGGGAATTTGTTCTGTGCGGGCGGCGCAACGTGGCAGGATATTTTCCTTAGTTCCAGATATTGTGGCTTCTGCTGGTCTTGACCCCATTGAAAAAAAGCCGCTTTATCATTATTTGCCTGGTACTAAAACATATTCATTTGGTACATGTGGCTGTAATTTTGCATGTCAATTTTGTCAAAATCACTTTACATCCCGTGCTCCTTCTGATCGAGGAGTGATTACAGGTAAAAGAACTACTGCTGATATCTTAATTGGGGAGGCCTTGAAGTCCAAGGCAGAAAGTATTGCTTTTACTTATAATGAGCCTACTATTTTTTATGAACTTATGTTTGATGTAACTAGCAAGGCTTCACTACACGAGCTTGACTGTATAATGGTTACAAATGGTTATCAAACTTTAGAGTGCCTATCCACGCTTTATAATCGAATTAAAGCAGTGAATGTTGACTTAAAGTCCATGAGCGATGGCTTTTATCGTAAATATTGCGCGGCAAGCCTTGCCCCCGTGCTAGAAAATCTAAAAGTTATGGTAAACATGGGCTGGTGGGTTGAGGTTACTACCTTAGTTATTCCTGGGCTTAATGATAGTGAGGATGAATTAAGAGATGCAGCGCGTTTTATTCGTCAAGAGCTTGGGCCGCATGTGCCTTGGCATTTGAGCCGTTTTCATGGTGCATACAATATGCTTGATAGGCCGCCAACCCCAATTGAAACTCTAGAGCGTGCTCGTAATATTGGCTTTGAAGAAGGGCTATATTATGTTTATGTGGGCAATACTGGTGGTGTTGGCTCTGCCTCTACCATGTGCCCAGATTGTAAATCTATTTGCATTTCGCGTGAAGGATTTTTCAGCTCCAATTCTTTAAAAAAGGGCAATTGTCCAAAATGTGGGCGTAAGATTGAGGGCGTATGGAGCAAAGCTTAATCCTTATTTATACAGGCAATGGTAAGGGCAAAACCTCAGCTTGTGTAGGTCAAGCCATACGCGCCATAGGCCAAGATTTTAAGCTTGCTTTTGTGCAATTTATGAAGCGTGATGAACAAGCAGGCGAGCAAAAAATGCTTAAAACCCTGCTTGGAGATAATTTTTTTGTGGGTGGTTTAGGCTTTTTTCGCAAAGAAGAAGAAAGGCCAAAACACCGCGAGGCTGCGTTAAATACGCTTGAATGGTTAACAAATCGCGTTGCTTCAATGGATATGCTTATACTTGATGAAAGTTTGTATGCTTTACATGCTGATTTGCTTAAACAGGAAGAAATTGAAAGCCTTATAGCGCTTGCTGCTGAACATAAAACTCATCTTGTATTTTCTGGACGTAATGCACCAGAATGGCTTATACTCATCGCACACTTGGTTACGGAAATGGGAGAGATCAAACACCCTTGGCAACAAGGGATAAAAGCCAGTAAAGGGATAGAATATTAATGAAAAAACCTAGCATATATATAGCGTCATCATTTAAGCATAAGCATGCAGTTCGCCTCTTGGGTAGGGAGCTAAATAAATTGGGCTTTGAAATTCTTGACTGGACAGAAAAGGCAACCCCCCCGCCAGGGCTAACCTCAGCCCAGCGCCGTGAATGGATGGATACTGACATTGAAGGCGGCCAAGTATTTGCATTTTGCCACAACGCCTGCATTAAGGCTGATGTTTTAATTTATTTTGGTGCTTCTGGTCAGGATGCTGGAGTGGAAGTGGGCCTTGCTTGTGCAGCTCATGTTCCTATCTTGGGTATTCGTGGGCCGCTTGAGTCCCCTGGTCTTATGTTGCACGGTGCAACAAATGTTTGGATTGATAGCATAGAAGATGCTTTGCATTTGTTTCATAAAATTGCCACTCATCATAATGAGGGCTTTAGCAAATTGTCTTCTGAAGCTGATTCAAGAGTGCAAGCCTTAAGCGCTAAAATGCTTAAAGAAAAAACTTCATAAGCTTCGTGTATAAATTATGTTCAACCATAAAAATATAAATATTAAGAAAATCAGGCCGCTTTGCTGTGATGTTTTTGAAAATGTAACTGTGCTACCCATGCTTGGTGATATTACTGGGCAAGTTAGCTGTTATGCTTTAGGTGCTTATGCCAATGGCAAGCCATTGCCCCAAGTGCAACGCATGATTAGCAAGGACACAAAGTTTTTTCAATTACCAAACATTGAGCCGTGGAATTTTTCAAATCAAGAAGTTATTTATGGTGGCATATTTTTTATGCATTGGGGGCATTTTCTTTTAGAAAATCTGCAAAGACTTTGGTATGCAAAAGAATCTAATTTGCCCATTGTTTGGACTGGTGTTAATGGTTTTACACATTGCCCTTCGGAGTTCAAACCTTGGCAAAAAGAAATATTTGAAGCCTTGGGCATCAACAATGAGCATATCTTTTTAAACGAGCCCACCCAATTTGCTAAAGTTCACTTTCCAGAGCCTGGCTCAGGCATTAATACTCATCTGCACCCAGAACACGCTAAATTTTTAAGTTATTATGAAAATACACCAACCAAGGGTAGGTATGTATATTTTTCTCGCTCAAAAATCAGAGGCTGCGCCAATGAAGAGCAAATTGAAAATATGCTTAAAAAGCGCGGTTGGAGTATTGTATATCCTGAAAATTTATCGGTAACTCAGCAACTTAAAGCTTTAAGCTCTGCAGAAGTTTGCCTTATGATAGGTGGCTCAGCTCAACACAGTTTACTGCTTACAAAAAATCTGCAAACACGCTTTGTTATTATACCTAGGGAACATTCAACTACCTTTAATCTCATTGCAAATTCTAGTTCTGATAATTATTTTTTACTGAATTTAGATAAAGAAGTTTTGTACTCAGATTATAATGATGAAGCTAACGATTTGTTTACGCTAGATATGGACTTTATGGTTCATATTCTTGATAAAACAGATAATTTTACCAAAAATATAGATGAATTTCCTAAAGCTTTAGTTAAGCCAGAGCAAACTACACTTAAGCAAATTAATGTGCCAGATTTTTATTATAAACCGCTTGCGCCCATAAATGAAGCTAGAAAGCTTTTTAGTACTGCATGTTTTTTATACAAACAAAAAAAATATGCTGAAGCATTTGCCATTTTTAAGCAGTTGCAGGAAGGTAAGCTTTTAGAAGATTTCATGTATACTGATGCCTTTAACGCCTTACAGCAGTATCATATTCAAAGTAATTTGGGCATTAGCTTACCACTTGAAAAATATCGCCATCAAGTGGCTCAACTGCAAGAAAAAATTAAAGAAAATCCACAAAGCTTAAGGCATTATAAAAAGTTAACTGAATTGTTTCTTGTGGCAGGAGATTTTTCAAGCGCCATCACTTTACAGACAAAGCTCACAGAGCTTAACCCTATGTGGAGTAAACCATTAGCTCAATTAGCTTTTATTTTTGATGTGCAGGGTCAGCTTGATTTAGCCATTGAGTATGCAAAAAAAGCAGTTGAGGTTGAGCCACTAAAGTTAAAACGTAAATTGGAGCTTGTTCGCTATCTACTTAAAAAACAAGACTATATCGCCTGTAAGCAAATTGTGGCTGAGAGCTTGCGCATAAACCCCACTTGGAGTGACGGTTATGTACAACTTGCAGAAATCAATCATAAACAAGGGGAGCTAGGCAGAGCTATTGATTGTGCAAAAAGAGCAGTTGATATGGAGCCTAGTAATATTGTTGCCAAGGAGCGTTTGGCGGAATATTTGGCACAAAATGGTGACAATGCTGCCTCCATTGAGCTTTTGGCCAAGGCCATGCAGCAAAACCCACGCTTAGCAGAGCGATATGCACAAAATGCACGCATTTACGAGCATAAAGGTGATTTACCCAAAGCCATTGAATATGCAAAGAAAGCTGTAGAGCTAGAACCACGTAATTTTGTTTGTAAAGCTCACCTTGCTGAATATTTGCGTAAAAATAGCAATTATGATGAGCTGTTGGAGCTTATGGGTGAAGCTTTGCACGCTAATCCATTTTGGGCTGAGCCATTTGATCAATTTGCACGTATGCATGATGCCAAAGGGGAGTTGGATAAGGCCATTGACTTTGCTCGCAAAGCAGTAGCTGTTCAGCCATTTGATGCATCGCTGCGGCACTCACTTGAGCAGTATCGTATTAAAAACATTAGGATGCAGCATGATAGTGATGAAGCATTTGTTAAAGCTCTTAATCAGCGACATTCATACATAAGAGAACGAATTCAAACATATATTGATAAATTTTATGCTAAAACCTACCTAGAAATTGGAGTATTTGAAGGTAAAACTTTTTTGCGAATGGATGTGCCTTTCAAGGTGGCGGTGGATCCAGCATTTCGTTTTAATGTAAATGAATTCGCAAATGAAAATGTGATTTTTTATTCAGATACATCCGATGATTTTTTTGAAAAATTTAAGCAAGACTCAAAAAAGTTAAGCAATAAGTATCACGACCAAACATTTAAATTTGACGTAATTTTTATTGATGGTCTGCATACTTATGAACAAACTATAATCGATTTTGAAAATAGTATCCCATACAGCCATGAAAAAACCATTTGGATTATTGATGATACTGTCCCAAGTAATTGCTTTTCTGCCATAAAGCATCAAGGCAAAAGTGAATTGTGGAGAGCTCAGGCTGGTTTATCCAAATCACCTGCATGGCATGGGGATGTTTTTAAAGTGATTTTTGAAATTCATGATAAATATCCTGAATATTCTTATTGCACGCATGTAGATAATGGCAATCCTCAAACCATACTTTGGCGCACAGAAAAACCAACAAAACGTAAAAAAGTTTTTGGCGCTCAAAAGCCCATAAAGCATATGTGCTATGAAGATTTTTTAGAATATGTTTGGGTTATGAACTTAGTAGGGGATTCTGAAGTTTTTAGTAAAATATTTTCTAATATAAACCCGCTAGATTACAAAACTGGTGAGGAATATAAAAGAATTATTCATCCCTTGGTTTCAGATACTGAGCTAGAAATGGTGCGTGAAAATAAAAATTTGCAAACGCAAGTGCAAACATTGCTTGATGACTATAAGCAAGAGCAAGAAGAAATCGCTACAATTAAAATGGAAATGCTCAATATTTCAAAGCTTAATAAAACTTT
>CAYJCI010000016.1:9886-20713 GCA_964368595.1 uncultured Desulfovibrionaceae bacterium | reverse complement strand
AAGTCTGAGCGTCCTATGGCTCTATAGAAGAGTACGTCGCCACTAAAGACTGCATTAAATTCTTGGAAATATAATGACATGCTACCAGGTGTATGGCCTGGTGTGTGTAAAGCCGTGAAGCTAAGTTCGCCAAGATTATATTTACCCGCATTTAGGGGGGAGGCATTAAATTCTTTTACTCGTGGAAAGCCCCACATGCCGCCTTTTCCTGCTTCGCCTTCCAGTAAGAAAGCATCTTCTGGTGGTGAATAGATGGGGGCATCGGTTGCTTTTTGTAGGTCTTGCACACCATAAAGATGGTCAAAGTGAAGGTGAGTTAGGCAGATGCCTACAAGCTTTAATTGGTTTTGTTCAAGAAATTGAATGACGGGGCTTGGTTCGCCGCCTGGGTCAACAACAATGGCAGAACTGCCTTTGTAAATAACATAACAATTTGTTTCAAGTGGGCCAATACTAAAGCATTTTATAGGCATATCTACTCCAATTGTCTACCACACCCCAGCGAAAGTAAAGTGAACACTGGGGTGTGGAGTTAAATGCTGAGATTATTTCTTTTTAAGCCAAGGCATCATTTCACGTAAGCGTCCGCCCACTTGTTCAATGCTGTGTTCAGCTTCAAGTCTGCGGGTGGATTTGAACATGGGGTAGCCAGCACGAGCTTCAAGGATGAAATCACGAGCAAAGCGACCAGTTTGAATGTCAGTAAGTACGCGTTTCATTTCTTTTTTGGTTTCAGCTGTGATGATGCGTGGGCCAGTTACATAGTCACCATATTCAGCGGTATCGCTAATGGAATAGCGCATGCGTGCAAGGCCGCCTTCATACATAAGGTCAACAATCAGTTTAACTTCATGCAGGCATTCAAAGTATGCCATTTCTGGTTGGTAGCCAGCTTCCACTAAGGTTTCATAACCAGCTTTTACAAGGGCAGAAAGGCCACCGCAAAGAACGGCTTGCTCGCCAAATAGGTCGGTTTCTGTTTCTTCGCGGAAGGTGGTTTCAATAACGCCTGAGCGAGCGCCACCAACACCTGCTGCATAAGCAAGCGCTTTATCGAGTGATTTACCACTGGCATCTTGGTGAATAGCAACAAGACATGGTACACCGCCACCTTCAGTAAATGTGCGGCGAACCAAGTGGCCAGGGCCTTTTGGTGCGATTAAGAATACGTCCACATCTTTAGGTGGTTCAATTTGTCCAAAATGTATATTAAAGCCGTGAGCAAAGAGCAGGGCTTTATTTGAATTTAAGTGTGGCTTGATGTCATTTTCATAAACTTCTGCTTGAACTTGGTCTGGAAGTAGAATCATAATAAAGTCAGCAGCTTTTGCAGCTTCTGCTGCAGATACTGGCTCAAAGCCATGTTCTTTTGCAAGCTCATAGTTTGCACCACCAGGACGCTGACCAACGATAACTTTAACACCTGAGTCACGAAGGTTTTGGGCATGGGCGTGGCCTTGGCTACCATAACCGATGATAGCAACAGTTTTGTCTTTTAATAGAGATAAATTAGCGTCCTTTTCATAATACACTTTCATGAGTAATCCTTAAATCTATGTGGGCTAGAGGTTATGGTTATAAAACCGTAATAATATTTATTATTCCGCTTGCATTGAGCGACGCATGGACACTGTGCCTGTGCGGGCAATTTCTTTAATGCCAAAGCGCTGGAATAAGTTTATAATTGCTTGTAATTTTTCTTGATTTCCTGTTGCTTCGATGGTCATTTCATTAATGCCAACGTCCATAACACGGCAGCGGAAAATTTCTACTGTGCGTAAAATTTCGCTACGGTTATCGCCTTCAGCATGAACTTTTATAAGCATCATTTCACGTTCAACCGCACGTTGTTCTGAAAAGTCAGACACTTTAATTACGGTAATAAGCTTATGTAGTTGCTTAATTATTTGTTCAATAATTTGAGCGTCACCGCTGGTGGTGATGGTCATATGTGACACACCTTCTTCAAGCGTTGGGGCAACATTTAGGGATTCAATGTTAAAGCCACGTCCACTAAAAAGGCCAGCCACGCGGGATAATACGCCGGGTTCGTTTTCAACTAAAACTGATAAAACGTGTTGCATTGTATGAACTCCTATACCAAAAGCATTTCGTCAAGAGCTGCACCAGCTGGGACGATTGGGCAAACATTTTCTTCACGCTCAACAACCACATCAACAATGGCTGTATTTGGTGAAGATAAAGCCTTTTTAAGAATAGCTTCCATGTCATCGCCCTTGGTGATGCGGTATCCCTCTGCACCGTAGGCCTCTGCAAGCTTAACAAAATCTGGCTGAGCTTCCATATTGGTATAGCTGTAGTTTTTCTTATAAAACAGCTCTTGCCATTGACGTACCATGCCCAAATTGTAGTTATTTAGGATGATGATTTTAACTGGCAATTTATTTTCAACTGCAGTGGCAAGCTCTTGAATATTCATTTGAATTGAGCCATCGCCAGCTACGTTAATTACAAGGCTTTTGGGAAAGGCAAATTGAGCACCAATGGCAGCAGGGAAACCATAACCCATAGTACCAAGGCCACCAGATGTTAGCAAGGTACGCGGTTTATCAAAGCCGTAGAATTGAGCAGTCCACATTTGGTTTTGCCCAACTTCTGTGGCGATTATTGCTTTACCCTTGCTTAAGCGATGCAAGGCTTCAATAACGGTTTGTGGTTTGATTGCGCCTTTGTCCTCATTATAGCAAAGTGGACGTTCTTTATTCCATTTGCGAAGTTGCTTAACCCAAGGTGTGTGGGTTTTTTCCCAGTCCTTACCTTTGTCGTCCTTATCTAATATGGACAAAATTCCTTCAAGTGCTTCATTACAGCCAGCAACAACTGGTACGTCCACATTTACGTTTTTGCGAATTGATGTGGGGTCAATATCAATATGAACCACACGAGCATTGGGTGCAAATGCTGAAATTCTACCAGTTACACGGTCGTCAAATCTTGCGCCAACAGCCATTAGCATATCGCAATTATTAATGGCCATGTTAGCAGCGTAGCTACCGTGCATTCCCACCATGCCAAGCCAAAGATTATTCTTGCTTGGGAAGCCGCCAAGACCCATGAGGGTTGAGGCTATGGGGATTTGGTATTTTTCTGCCAACTTTTTCAAGGCTGGTGCGGCATTGGAATTAATAACACCGCCGCCAATAAGCATGAGGGGCTTTTTAGCCTTGGCAAGCTCATCAGTAGCTTTACGCAATTGGTTAAGGTTTGGCTTATAAGTTGGGTTATAGCTACGCATAAGCACGTTTTCAGGCCAGACAAAGTTAGCTGAAGCCTGCATAACATCCTTTGGTAAGTCCACAAGCACAGGCCCAGGGCGACCAGAGCGCGCAAGATAGAAGGCTTGGCGCAAGATGGTTGTAAGCTTTGTAATGTCCTTTACCAAGAAATTGTGCTTGGTGCAGGGGCGAGTAATGCCAACAATATCAACTTCTTGAAATGCATCGTTACCAATGAGTGGTGTGGGCACTTGGCCTGTAATAACCACTAGTGGTATGGAGTCACAGTATGCTGTAGCTATGCCCGTGACGGTATTTGTAGCGCCAGGCCCTGAAGTAACAAGGCAAGTGCCGACTTTTCCCGAAGCACGAGCATAGCCGTCTGCTGCATGCACAGCGGCTTGTTCATGACGTACTAAAACGTGCTTAAGTTCAGGATGGCGAGGTATTTCATCATAAATATCAATAACAGCACCACCAGGGTAGCCGAAGAAAACATCGACCCCTTCACGCTTTAGGGTTTCAAGCAATATCTGTGCACCAGTCATCTTCATTTCTATTTTTCTCCTGATACGTGCTTTTCAAGCATTTCCATAAGGCTTGTTTTGCCTTCTAGCTTTTGTTTTTTCAATTGTTTTAAGGTTTGCTCTTCAGTGGGTGTGCGGAAGGATTTACCTTCTAGCTTGCTAACCTGTTTGGAATATAATAGATGCTCATCCCATAAATCTTTGAGCTCAGGATTAGTTAGTGATAACTTTTCAAGCATTTCTATTTCGTGTTTTTCCATCTGAACTCTCCTATGTTTAGAAGTTTTGTTATTCAACTGGCTTAAATCATTAAGCCCATACATATATGTATAAAATTTAAGCCCTACGGCTTAAACCATATACCAAGGCCAAAAGGCATATTAACTCAAGGTTTGAGCGTATTCAAGTAAAGAGTTTACTACAATTCGGTCTACAAGTTCAATAGCTAGTAGAACAATAATTGGAGAGAAGTCTATGCCACTTGTATAAGTAAAAGGCAACACTTTTCGTATACGATAGTAAACAGGTTCGGTAAGTGTGCGTAATGTACGCACAATTGGATTGTATGGGTCAGGGCGAACCCATGAAAGAATGGCAGAAATTAACACCACCCAAAAATAAATTTTCAATAAACTGCCAAGCACTATGGCTATGGCGCTTAAAGTATTTGCAAGTACAATCATAAATTACCTCAATATTTTTATTGGTTTATGCTTTAATATATTTTTCTTCCAAAAGTTTTTGCAATAGGGCAAAACTATCAACATTTAAACATGCGTCAAGTGCTTGGTCTTTATAACCAATAAATGAAACCTCACCAGCAGTTGCTGCTTGTTGATCATTAGAACTATCACCCACAAAAAATACTGTATTCTTAGTGGTTTGCCATTGCTCTAGGATTTTGGTAATCCCTGCTGGGTCCGGCTTTGGCGTAACATCAGCAGCAGTAATTACAGGGTCAAAAAAACCATGTAATTTAAAATTATCAAGCACAGCAGGCATTCCGTCAAATCTGTTGGTGTGCACAGCCATTTTAATGTTTTTGGCTTTAAGCCAAGTTATGAAGCTTAAAAAATCTTCTTCAAGCTCAATATGCGGCATGATATCACGCTGATAGTTAACCACAGTTTTGTAAACTTTAACTAGCTCACCATGCAATTCTTTAGGCACTATGTATTCAAATGCACCGCGCACTGTTGCCATAAAGGTGAAGGCTTCTTGCTCTGCTGTGAGTGGTGGTAAGCCTAAAGCTTCTAATATTTTGTTATAGTACATAGTATTAGCAGCTCGTGAATTAATTATAACCCCATCGCAGTCAAAAATAATACCCTTAAGAGAGCTTGGCATGGTTTGATGAGGTAACATTAAATATTCTCCAAAAGCAAAAAGTGTATCTTGTTAGCAAGCCATGGTGAAGCCTGCATTTGGCGTTCTGTCTTGTTTAAGATATGCCCAATGCTGGTATGGCATTCCTTGAAATTTTGATCCATTGTGTCATTTGTACTTTCATTAACATGAGAAAAATCTTGAATAATATCTGCACAAGCATCTAAAATATGTTCCGCCATGTCTTTATGGTTTACCACAATTTTACAGGGCGTTGGCAAGAAAATAGCAACATTTTCAAGCAGAAGTTTCCAAGGTGGCAATAAAGCATCAGTACTTTCAAGTGCAGTTTCTATTTGCTCAATATCTTTAAAATTTTCATCTTGATCTATGCCCAACGTGTCCGCAAGGTTTTTAATACTAGATGAATAGTTGCTAGTTAGTTCATTTATTTCGTTAAAGCGCTCTTCCAAAAGCCAAGACCAAAGTATAATTTTTTGAGCGGCTTGCAAGGCATGCGTGTTATCAACAAAGTTTGAGGTTTCAGCCTCACCAGTTTTTGCAAACTGTGTAAGCATGTTTGATTCTTCCATGCTTTTAACTTCTAGCTTTTTGTCTTGAGAGCCTAGAATACTGTGCAAGGGCATGCCGTAAAGAGCGGCCTCACTCATGGCACTTAAATCATCAAAACAAGCCTTGGCAATTTTTGGTGTAAAGGCATAGTTGTCTGGCTGCCAATAACCTTCAGGCATATTTTCAAAGCCTGGCCAAATATGAGATGCATTTTGTAAAATTTTATTAATAGAAGGGTTTGCCACATTTTCCTTACGTAAAATTGGCAGACAAAGCAGTGGCATTTGAGAATTCATTAGTTGCTCCTTCATATTTACAAGTATAGTATAAACATAGATGCAAAATGACGCAATGCCTGACGGGCTATATTGAACGTAAAAAATTTATCTTAAAATATTTTAATTGCTAATATACTGTTTTGATAGAATAATATTTCAAGCATTAAATGGGCGTCGTTAATATTTTTTATGCTTAGCTTAAGCAGTTCTTGACCTTACGATTATTGAAGCGTATAACTAGAAAAATATTACGGAGGCAGTATGTTTGGCATTGGAACACAGGAAATATTGGTGCTATTAGTGGTGGCACTAGTAGTATTTGGCGCAAATAAGTTGCCTGAAATTGGGAATGGGCTCGGGCGAGCTATCCGCAATTTTAAGAGAGCATCATCTGAACCTGATGAGGTGGATATTACACCCAATAAGGATAAACAACCTACCGATAGTAATACTAAATAATTAGTGTCGGATATTTTTTACCAACATTAGGAGTTCACATGCTAGCTGAGCAAATTTCTATCTTTCTTGAAAATAAAGCCGGTAGGCTTGCAGAAGTTACACGTAGCTTAAGCGATGCTGGTGTGAGCCTTCGTGCTCTTTCCTTAGCTGATACTTCTGACTTTGGCATTTTACGCATTATCGTTAATGATTGTGAAAAAGCTAAAGACGTTCTTAAAAAACAGGGTTTTACCATTCGTCATACTGCAGTTGTTGCCGTTGAGGTTGACGATAAGCCAGGCGGATTGCATAAAATATTAGAGCTGTTTGCAGAAAATACTATTAACGTTGAGTATATGTATGCTTATGTGCAAAAAGATACTGCCAATGCTACTATGATTTTCCGTTTTGATGATTCTGATAAAGCAGTAGAAGTATTAACTAAAAATAATATTCCTATAGTTTCTGGCGAAAGGCTGTATTCATAAAAAGCATTTAAATTTATTAAATTGTTAGTAAGTATTATTACTTGCGTGCTTTTACATAAATAATAATACTATTTAGTTGTATTTTAGAATTGGTTTTTCTGGCTAATTTTAGTCGTTTAATTATATTGACATTTTTTTATAAGCTGTTACTATCTGTGCACTGAATAAGTGCAATTAGCTTGGAGGAAGTTATGTCCCTGGAAATATTGAATTGGCAAGATGGCGTTGCCCGTGTTGTTAATAATCGCGGTTTGTATGCTAAACTCCTTGTGCGTTTTTCTGATAGTCTTGGCGATGCTCCTGAGAAAATTGTCCAAGCCATTGCTGATGGCAATATGGATGATGCACAAATGCAAGCTCATACCATTAAAGGTACTGCTGCAAACCTTGGTGCTGAAGCCCTTGCTGAAGCTGGAAGGGTTCTTGAGGCTGCCATTAAAGACCAAACTGGAGTTGAACCTGCAATTGAAGAATTAAAAAAGGTGCTTGCTGTTTCTGTTGAAGCCATGCGCGCTTTTGAAGCCTAAGAATTTATAGCACAGTTTTATACCAATCATTTTGGTTGTGTGTTTTGAGTGTTTTTTATAAACCCCGCATTTTGTGGGGTTTTTATTTTTTGTACTAAAATTAATTTTTGCGCTTGTGTAGTGTGTAGTTCATAAAAATTTGCAAAAAACTTTTAATGTGCATAATTTTACTGGATTTTTTTTCTGTGTCAGTGTATTGACAGTGGTAAAGGATATAATTTGTAGAACTTTGGAGATGCACATGGAATGGCAAGATAGTGGCATAATAGGGCAAAGTACAACTTTGGCTGAGGTATTTCGCATACTTATGAAGGTTGCTCCCACAGAAAGTACCGTGCTTGTAACTGGTGAATCTGGTACAGGTAAGGAACTTTTAGTGCGTGCTCTGCATGCTAATAGTGAGCGTGCTGCAAAGCCATTTGTGCCAATTAACTGCGGTGCAATACCAAAAGAGCTTTTAGAGTCTGAACTTTTTGGTCATGAAAAGGGTGCTTTTACTCATGCAATACGCTCTCGTCCTGGTAGGTTTGAGCTTGGTGATGGTGGTACTGTTTTTCTTGATGAAATTGGAGAAATGGACTTAAGCCTACAGGTAAAAATTTTACGAGTTCTGCAAGAAAAAGAGATTGAAAGGGTAGGTGGCTCTGGTATTAAGAAAGTAGATGTTCGAATAATTGCCGCAACCAACCGCGACCTTGAGCAAGAAGTTGCACTTGGACGATTTAGAGAAGATCTTTATTACAGGTTAAATGTAATTCCTCTACATTTGCCCCCTTTGCGGGAGCGTGGTGGTGATGTTCTGTTATTGGTGCGTTACTTTTTACAAAATTTTTGTAAGAAGAAAAAGCGCGAAATCCTTGAACTTTCACCTATTGCAGCTAGCATTTTAACCGCCTATCCTTGGCCTGGTAATGTGCGTGAGTTAGAAAACTTCATGGAGCGCCTTAGCATCTTGGTTGATGGTAATGTTGTACAAGTTGATGACTTACCACAAAAAATTCTTGATGCTGTAGGGCCGCTAGAAGATTTGCCAGAAGTTGTAGAGCCTGTTGCAAGCGAAGCTTCAATTGAGGAAAATATTGCCCCTGTTGCAAAGGCTGTAGCATCTGCTGAGCGTAGTGTGGAGCAGGGCTTTGTTTGGCCTAATTTGCAAGACCTTGAAAACTTTAATATGGGGCTTAAAGAGTTTTTAGATAATATTGAAGATCGCTTGCTGGAAGAAGCTTTAGCCAAGTCTGATGGTGTAAAAAATCAAGCCGCAGAGCTATTAAAAATTAAGCGCACAACACTTATTGAAAAGCTTAAAAAGAAAGGCCATTAAAATATAATTCTGATTGTTTGGAATATTTTTTGCATAATAATTAGCGATGCTAAAAAATTGTCATGCCGCTAGTCGGTTTCATCTTGCGTTTATTACGCTATTTTGTGCAACTCTTGTGCTTATTACGCCTATTCAGAGTGGCGCTGCCTCTTGGAATTGGCAGAGTAATGGCGCAAATGAACGTATTGTAATTGATTTAGATGAAGCCCAAGGCCCATTACAAGCTCAACGAAATGGCTTACACTCCATTGTTTTGCCATTAAAATCAAGCGAATCCTTAAATTTATCTGGTAATTCTCCCACAGCTGGAAAGCTTGCTGCTGGAGCAAGCATTGCTAATGACGGTATTACCCTGCAGTTACAAAATTCAGCTTTTGGTTACTTAGTAAGCCAGCCATCGGACAAGCAAATTGTTATTAATATTTTCCCTGATCCTTTGGGAGCACGTTGGCAGCCTGATGGCAATTTAGCGCCTGTGGGAACTGCTGCTAAAGTGATAGATCCTACAGCATTACCAATTAATAATGCTGGTTCACAAGCGCCACCAGCAAGTAATGCACAAAATCAATTAGATACTACACCTAGCGTAGCTACACAGCCAGTGGAGTCTTCACCATCGCAGCAAAGCGCAAGCAATACTATAGCTCCAGTGGAATCTGCTGTGATGCCGCCAGAAACGCCCATAGTGAATCTGAGTGAAAATACATCAGTACAAGCTTCAGCAGAGCCTGTGCAAAACATGCCAGTTCAAAATGCGCAGGAGCCAAATGTACCTGTTTTTACAATGCCCACCATGCCACCAGAGGACAATAGCACTCAAAATCCTGATGCTTTAAGCTCTGTTAATGAGGCTGAACTACCATTACAAGAGGCCAATGGCGCATTGCGTAATGAAGATGAAAACTCGGCACAAATTGCAGACACTGCACAATCAGAGCCTCAAATTCAAACTGTTAATACTGAAAATATTACTCCAATTTTAGTTGCTGAGGCTACGCCGCAAGAATTGCCCACCAGCAATGAGAGCTCTAGCAATTTAAATGCACAGCCAAATAATACTGAAGTAACTCTTACTCAAGATGACTCAGCTAAACCACTAGATGATTTAACTCAAACTTCTGATAATGCTGTTAAACAAGCTTTGGAAGATATTGCCGAACCTAATGAAACTTTGCCACAAGTGGCTGAAGCCAATGTGCAGGCTAGTAATGAAGAAAATAATAGCAATGAGCAAGAAAGTTCTGCCCGTGGTAGAGCTGTTGGAGCGCAGGAAGTAATCGGTAATATTAATACATTAGGGCCGGAATATTGGCCTGAAGGTGAGGGTATAAATACCTTTTTACCTGGTCAATCATCAGGCGTTGCACAACCAGCAATGCAGGCAAGCTCTACTTCAACTACCCCCATCACAAGCTCTGCCGAAAGTGGTGCTGTGCAAGGAGTTAATCCAACTGATGCTACTGGCACAGACTCACCTAGTGCCACCACTGCGCAAACTACCCCAGTTACAAGCTCTGGCCCAAGCCCAGACCCCACAGGGCAAAGTGGTGCTACTGCCGCAACGGATACAACGGGTGAGGCTGGTGGAAATATTGCTGATGCCAGCACTGCAACTGACTCTGTAGACGTACGCCAAGGTATTAACACTGAAGGTAAGCCAGAGGAGCCAGTGGTTGAAGAAGAACCAAGGCCAGTAATTTATCATGATTCAGAAGGTAATGTGGTTGAAAAGCCGCCTGTACCTGAAGAGTTATTCGCTCAAGCTAGAGATTTAATGTATTCTTCAAAGTATACTGAGGCTGTCCCCATTCTTGAAAAGTTAAGGGCCATTCCAAATATACCTTTAGAAATGCGTGAACAAGTGCTTTATGATTTAAGTGAAGCCTTATTTGTTATGCATGAAGGCAAGCCTTTAGAGGGTTTTGAGCCCATAACCAGCGTGACAAGTGAGGCTATGAATGTAAACTTGCGTTCAAGTCGCGTGCCTGATGCTTTGTATCGTTTGGGTGTTGTTAATTTGGGTGTTGGTAACTTTGCTGAAGCTGATGGTTACTTTAGAGCGCTAAAGCGTAGGTACCCTTATGATGCAAATATTCCCATTGCTTTTTATCAA
>CAYJCI010000016.1:7121-9786 GCA_964368595.1 uncultured Desulfovibrionaceae bacterium | reverse complement strand
AGCGCTAAAGCGTAGGTACCCTTATGATGCAAATATTCCCATTGCTTTTTATCAACTGGGTAAAGCCCAATTTGATAAAGGTCTTTATGCCGATGCTGAGCAAAATTTCCGCATGGTAGTGCAAGAATATCCTGATGCATCTTCCCTTGATGAAGCTACAACCTCATTGGTTAAGTCTTTGTCTAAGCTTAAAAATTACAAAGAAGCTAAAGTTTTTGCAGATTTCGCTGAAATGCGTTGGGCTAGATATTATGTTGAAGACCCTGATTATATTAATTACTTGGCAGAGATTGAATATAATTTAGGTGACAAAGCTGGCGCCATGAAGCGCTATTGGCTACTATATAACCTTGACCCAACTAATGCACGTAGTTCTGACGTTCTTGCAAAAATAGGTGATTTATATTTTGAAACCAATCGCCCCAAGGCCGCCATGGAAATTTTTGGAGAGATTGAAGCACGCTTTCCAAAATCCGATGCGGCGGCTCTTGCTTACTTACGTCGTTCAGAGCAGGGTATTTATGATAGCCCTATCAATATGGCGCAGATGTTTTCTGTTTTTGAAAATCCAGGTTCACCACTACCACAAGTAGTTTATAAAACATTAGAAAAAAATAGACCAAATGATAAACGCACTGTGACCGCACAGTTAAAATATGCACTATGGCAATTGTGGAATAGGGAATATACTGATGCCATGGGTAGTGCTGCTGATTTTATTGACTTGCACCCTGAAAATGTTGACGCAGAATTAGCAAAAGATGTTATCATGCGCGGCTTTATGGCTGATTTGAAAAACTCACTCGCTGAGGAAAACTACGGGCGTGTACTCATATTATGGAATGGTTTTCCCATTGTGCGTGAGCGTTATGGCCCCATTGACCCAGAGCTACGCAATGCGCTTGGGCGTGGTTATATTGAACGTGGTGAAGATGAAAAAGCTATGGAAATGCTAGCTGAATTCTTAAAAACACCCATGAATCCTCGCTACAGTGAGGCAACTTTTGCCCTGTATTTTAATAAATATTTAGAAAGCGGCAATTGGAATGGCATGCTTGACCTTGGTGAATTGGTTAAAGATTGGAATATGCCAGCTGTCATGCGTGGTCAACTTGACTATGCCCTTGCCTTATCTGCTGAAAATCTGGGCCTTCGTGAAAGGGCTTTAGTTCTTTGGGAAGATTTGGCAGAAAATGAAAATATTCAATTGTATCAGCGAGCTTATGCAACATACTTTTTGGCGAAAGATGCAGAAGAACGTCAAGATATTAAAGATGCTTATGCATATAATGTAAAGACCTTAGAGTATTTTGAAACTTTACAACAAGAGCGCTCTGACCGTGCTGACACAGAAAGAATGAAAGAGGCCATAGGCTCTTTAATGGACATTACAGAGGTGTCTAACCGCATTCCAGAAGCTCTTGAGTGGGTTGAAAGATATAGTGCATACGTTCCTGAAAATTCGCCTGAATATCCTGGCTTGCGGTTCCGTGAGGCTAGGTTATATCGTAAGCTTGGCAATGATGAGAGGGCCCGCTTACTACTAGAGATTATTGTTAATGACTATGCAAGCTCACCCTTTGCCGCAGCCGCCACAACCGAGCTTAGTACATTTGAAATGTCCAGAGATTTACGCAATTTCATGCCAGGTGGCAGTGGGCAGCAAGATAGCTAGCCTTTGAAATTTTGTATATAATAACGCTCAAGATTCATTAGAATATTTTTAGTTAGGTGCTTTTGTAGCTATTTTCTTATCTATCGTTTTTCGACTATTTCAATGAAATTTTAGGATTTTGCCATGACTAAAATGGTTTTAGTAATCATATACAATCATAATTATGAATTGAATATTGAGCGTATTGAAAAGCTCTACGCCAAGCGCTTTCATAAAATTTACCATCTTATGCCTTTTTATACTGGTAGCAAAGAAAATGTTATTAAAGTCTACGGTACGTCCTATCTTTTTCACGATTATATACGCCAAGGTCTAAGCTTTTTTGGGCAAGATGATGCAACGCATTATTGTTTTATGGCTGATGATATATTCTTAAGCCCCCATTTTAATCAAGATAATATATTAAGCAAATTGTCGTTAGATGCTAATTGTGCATGCATAAGTGATGTGCAGCCCCTAAGCTATGACATGTTTAATACATGGCCTTGGACTGCGGCAATTTATCGCTCTTTATTTGATAATATTTCCTGCGAATATGAAAAATTTCTGCCAAAGCAACATGAAGCAATGGCTTGCTTTGAAAAGCATAAGCTTCAAGCACCAAACATTAGCATGGACGGCTATAATTTTCTTAAGAAATTTTGGGGCATAAGTTCAACCAATTATTATTGCACAGAATTTCACCCAGTTTTTGCAAATCAAGCTAAGGATTTACTTGCTAAGGCTGAGGCTGATTTTCAAACAGTAAATTATGCCTACCCATTAGCTCGTGGGTATTCAGATTTTTTCATAATACCGCAAGGCATTATGCATAATTTTGCACACACTCTTGGAATGTTTGCTGCCATGAATATTTTTGTGGAGGCGGCAATCCCAACCGCCATGCTACTTTGTGCTGATAAAGTAAAAACTCTCAAAGATATTCCTGTAAAGAATCATATTGTATGGGATAATAAGGCAAGCTATGAGCTTAGAAGAAAGCATGAAGGC
>CAYJCI010000016.1:0-7021 GCA_964368595.1 uncultured Desulfovibrionaceae bacterium | reverse complement strand
TCATATTGTATGGGATAATAAGGCAAGCTATGAGCTTAGAAGAAAGCATGAAGGCTCATTACAAAACCTAGCTACGTCTTGTACTGAAAATGATTTTATTTTTCATCCTGTAAAATTGTCCAAATGGAAGGATTAATTTTATATGAAAAAAGCCATCGTAATCACCAGTATTTTTGCCCCAACTAAGGCAGTGAAACTTTTTTCAAAGCTTAAAGATTATAGTCTTATTGTGGTTGGTGACAAAAAATCCCCAAAAGAATATATTTGTGATAATGCAAAATTCATTTCTGTGGATGAAAAATTGAATTATCAAATTGAAGCTGTCTTGCCATATAATCATTATAGCAGGAAAATGATTGGTTACCTTTATGCTATGCAAAATGGCGCAAGAGCAATAGTTGATACTGATGATGATAATTTACCCTATGAAGATTGGGCCTTTCCTGAATTTGAAGGTAGCTTTTTGCAAGTTCCGGAAGGTAGCGGATTTGTAAATGTTTATGCCTATTATACCAAGCAAAAAATATGGCCTCGTGGCTTGCCACTAAATTTAATTAATAAAGAGCCTGTTGCACTGCTTGAGGCTGAGCCCGTGCAAATTGGTTTTTGGCAAGGGCTTGCCGATGGTGACCCAGATGTTGATGCTATTTATCGCTTAACTGACAATGGCCCTTGTATTTTTGAAAAGGATATGCCCCCATTAACATTAGGTAAAAATAGTATTTGCCCATTTAATACGCAAAACACCATATGCAGATCTGAGCTTTTTTCCTTGTTATATTTGCCCTCAACTGTGACATTTAGATTTACTGATATCTTGAAAGGTTTAGTTGCACAGCCCATTATGTGGAATTATGGTTATGCATTGGGTTTTGTTACTGCCAATGTTTTTCAAGAAAGAAATGAACATGATTATATGAAGGACTTTGAATCAGAAATTCCCTGCTATCTTGCATCACAAAATGTGGTGGATATTGTAATAGATAGCATGAAAACGTCTGCCAACATTAATGAAAATCTATTTAGGGCATATGAAAATCTCGCAAAACATAATATTGTGAACGAGGCTGAACTACCCATTTTAGAAGCATGGATTAAGGATGTGGAAAGTCTAGGCAATTAATATTTGTATTAATTTAGTTGATTAACTGTTTTTCAGCGTCGACTAATTTAATGGGCTAAATAGCTTTTTACTAGCAGGCGGTTTGTATTTTTTTGCCAACTCGCAGTTGTAATTCTTGAACAATTAACTTCTCATACTCAGGAGCAAGCTCAAGCTCTGCATTCCATTCTTCACGTAAGATGCGCTCAAGCTCTTGTGTTTCTTCCCAAATATCTAAAAGTTCATCATCTGCCAGTGATTTAATGCGGGCAGAGAATGGTAAATCTTCAATAAAAACAGTTTTTGAGGCCATTATTTCACCAATTTAGGGTATGTGGTTTCATCTGCAAAAATCTGGGCCGTTTTTTCTAAATAAATATTACTTAGGCAAATATCACCAATGATGGCCCGTGACAAAGTTAATGGGGAAATATAGCCTTTTTCCCAATCACTTGTAAAGGATATGCTTTGTTCACCTATTTGAATTTGTTTAACTAATGCACGTAAATCATGGGTGCGTGGGCCTTTTTTGGTTTCCCTAGTCCATTCAAAACATTGCTTTTGTTCAAACTCTTTCCAGCTAGAAATAAATTGCTCTTGCTGTTCACCAGAGCCTGTGTAAAATAGGTTAAATTGCTCGCTTATGGCTTGTGTGGTTCTCTCGCCCTTGGCGACATGTTGAACATCAAAAATCTCCATGCCTTGAGGGAGGTGCTCCTTTAGTTGCTGCATAAGCTTTTGTGGTGACATAAATTCACGTAAAGTTATGGCAAACCATTCTGCCTTACTACCAACGCCTACAGGCAATGCTCGCCCAAATGAGAGCAAGGGTAAGGGATGAAAACCTTGTGAAAAAGTCATGGGGATTTTGGCTCGTCTTAAACAGCGCTCTAAAATGGCTTGTAGCTCAAGCTGGCTTAAAAATATTGCTCTATCTTCCCTAGTGTGCCAAATTCTGTATTCAATGGCTTTGACTGTGAGTTTTGCAGCAATGCTTGGGGGCTTTGCTTTACCCACTTGTTGAGCAGGGCGAAGTAGCTTGCCATCTTCATCATAGCGTGCAGTATGTGCCTCTTGGTCACGTTTGGCAAAGTTAAGGATATTACTAATGTTTTGCCCGGCTTTATTTGCAAGTCTTGATTTTTGAGCCTTAGTGTCACAAACTCCACAAACTTGGCAAGCATCATAGCGGCAATCTGGTGTTGTTTTTTCATCCAAGGCTTTTTTACGCTCACGGTGCAAATAGGCAGGGTCTATCCCAGCCTCTAAATGCTCCCAGGCAAGTGGTGCATCGATTTGCCTTGCGCCAATGTATTCATCCGCGGTGAGACCACATTCCTCAAGAGCTTCATACCAAGGCTCTAAGGAGAAACCCTCCACCCACGATGCAAAAATTCCGCCTTTATTATATGCTTTTTCAACTACATTTGCTAAGCGTCTATCCCCTCGGGATAAAATGCCTTCTAAATGGCTCATTTGCGGTTCATGCCAACGCATTTTTAAGCATTTTTGAGTTTTAAATGCATCACGCAAATAATTAATTCTATTACGCATTTCTTCAAGTGTTAGTTGAGCGTCCCACTGAAATGGCGTGAAAGGCTTTGGTACAAATGGGGAAATGGCGGCAGTTACTTGCAAGCGTGGTGCTCCACGACCTGCGGCATCACGCACCTTACAGCAAATATCAATAATAGCATCAAGATCTGCATAAGTTTCAGTGGGTAAGCCAATCATAAAGTAAAGCTTTACTTGTTGCCAACCGTGCTCAATAAGTTTTTGAACGTGAAGTATGAGCTCTTCTTCAGTAATACCTTTATTTATAACATCTCTTAAACGCTGGCTACCAGCCTCAGGGGCAAGCGTTGCACCAGTTCTGCGAATGCCGGCAACCCTTTGCATAATGCTGTCGTCAATGGAGCCAACTCGTAAAGATGGCAAGGAGACGGAAATTTGCTCTTTAGCGCAACGATCCATAGTACTCATGAAGAAGTGCTTTAATGCTGAGAAATCTCCAGTGCTTAGCGAAAGGTAGGATACTTCATCAAAGCCAGTGTCGTTTAGGCATTTTTCAAGTAATTCTTGCAAATTATTTAAGGAGCGCTCACGCACAGGCCTATAAACCATACCAGCATGACAAAAACGGCAACCTCTGGTACAACCACGGGCAATTTCAAGCGCAAGTCTATTGTGTATTGCCCCAATGGGTACAGCTTGTTTTACAGGATAATTTGCATTATTTAAGTCAGTTACAATGCGCCTTGTGGCTTTTGTATAATCTTCAAATTTTGGGCTAAGTTTACCCTTAGCGTCTTCTGTAAATAGTGATGGTATGTAAACGCCGTCAATATGGCGCAAACTTTCTAAAAATTCATTACGGCTTTTATTTTCTGCGCGAGCTTTGATTAAGGCATTGATTATATCAACTTGAGCTTCTTCACCCTCACCAAGAACCATCACATCCACAAATGGAGCCAATGGTTCAGCACTTAAAGTGGCGCCACCACCAGCAATTATAATTGGGTAAGTGTTAAGATCATTCCCACGTTCAGTGCTACGCAGGGGAATATTTGCTAAATCAAGCATATACAATACATTAGTATAGGCCAGCTCATGGGTTATGGAAAAACCTATGGCATGCATTTTACTCAACTCTGTATCTGATTCTAGGGTGCAGAGTGGAGTTTTGTTTTTGCGTAATATTTCAGCTGTTTCACGGCAGGGTGCCATAACTCTTTCCGCCCACCAATGAGGATTTTCATTGATAATAGCATAGAGAATTTTTTGGCCTAAGTAGCTCATGCCAAGTTCATATGTGTCAGGAAAGGCAAGAGCCATGCGGAAATCGCAAGCCTGTGCATCTTTGTGCACAGCACCTTCTTCAATGCCTATATAACGGCTGGGTCTTGGTAGTATGGATAAATATTCACGCATAATTTAAAAACCAAGTAAATACTTATGGTAAAGTATTTACTTGGTATTGTTTATTTTTATTTTATAAGTTTGCTGCCATCTGCTGGGGCTGGTGGTTGGCCAAATTGCAATTTGCCCATGCCGCCACTAACAGTGATATTTGTAACAGTTTCAAGGTATTTATCTTGTAATTCTGTTGGTGCTTCTTTGTAACGATAGAGGAAGTGCTTACTTTCAACACTACCACCGAAAGAATTTTCAAATGGATAGCCATAGGGAAGGATAATCATTTGTACGCCACCTTGTTGCATGGGTACGCTTTGAATGGTTGCTACATCGGTAACGAGGTCTTTTTTCTCGTCATATTTACCGATGACAATTTCACCTGTGACTAATTTGAATATACGAACGTCATATGCCATTTTAATCTCCTTAAATATTATCTGTCCTAGGTAGACCTAAGAAAGTATAAAGTCAAGGGGAAAGGCACGTTATTTCGATTGTATGAATAATTAACTAAATAATTTTATATAATTTGCTTTTTAAAATATTTAGAGTAATATGCTGTTTAATTGATGGGGGATATTTTATGCACACTTACTCAGCCCTTGAAGCCGTACTTAAATATAAATTTAAGAATATTGACCTGTTAAAAAGGGCGCTTACTCATAGCTCCTTTGCCAATGAAAACAAAGAACCTGATGCACATAATGAAAGACAAGAGTTTTTAGGCGACGCTGTGCTTGAAGTTTGCGTATCATGGGAGCTGTTTAGCCGTTTTCCAAACGCAAGGGAAGGCCACCTAACCAAGCTTCGCTCAAACCTTGTTAGTACTAAAACATTAGCCGAGCTTGCTCGTGAGCTTGGCATTGACCAAAGCTTAAGCCTTGGACGTGGTGAAGAAAGCCAAGGCGGACGCAAGCGTGACAGTGTACTTAGTGATGCCGTTGAGGCAGTACTTGGGGCTATATTTGAGGATGGCGGATATGCCGCAACCCAGCAAGTTATTACCCATATTTTTAATTCTCGTTGGCCCTTGAATGTGGAGCATAGTCAACAAAAAGACTATAAAACCAGACTTCAAGAAACAACGCAAAACCTACACAAAGATCGCCCGATCTATGTGCTTCTTGGTAGCCATGGGCCAGAGCACGCTAAAAGCTTTGATGTGCGCTTAACCTTACCCGATGGTCAAATATTTTTTGCAACAGGTCCAAGCCTTAAACGTGCTGAGCAAGAGGCCGCACGAATAGCCTTAGAAACCTATGTAAGTAGCTAATTACTCTTTTATTGAGGTTATTAGCCTTATTACTATTCATTTCTTTATTGAAATGTATAGCCTTTTGCTATTTGCTACTTTTATTGCAGCTCCTAGCTGTTCTACCATGCAAATGTATTGAAGCAGGGTAGTTTTTTGCCAATACGCTTTTTTATTAAGCGCAGTAGCTCTTTGTTTTAACGAAGGTTTTAACCAGGAGTTTTATAAATCCTGTTAATCCTTTGTTGTCCTTCCCCTTTAATGGGGAGGGTAGTCCTAAACATCAATCTTCAAACTCCATGCTTAAGGCTAAGTTACCTTATGCTGCCAAGCTGTGTGTTCCAAGACCGGCCCGGAGGGATGGTGCTCCCCCCGAGCCTCCCGTCTTTGGTCTGCCACAGCCTATATAAATGATGACTAGCCGCCTATTAGCTGCATTGCCATCCTTGGCAGTGAGTTTGCTTGCGATAGCATAGCTACTGCAGATTGGGTGAGGATTTGGTTGCGCACAAATTCTGTCATTTCTGTGGCAACGTCCACATCCGAAATTCGTGATTCGGCTGCTTGGAGGTTTTCAGCTTGAATGTTCAAGTTGTTAATAGTTGCTTCCAAGCGGTTTTGGGTAGCGCCAAGGTGAGCACGGATTTTATCCTTTGAGATGATAGCCTCGTTTACTGCCACAAGCGCTTGCTGAGCATTTTGCTGTGTGGAGATACTATAACCAGCATCATCTGGCTTACTTGCATTACCAATACCTAGGGCTGATGCAGTGGAGTCACCAATTTTTAGGTAGTAATAGTCTTCTGAACTATCGTTGCCTGTGCCAAAGTGGACTTTTAGTGCACCAACAGACTTGAGGCCAGAGCCATCGTGTGTACCTGATAGGGTACCATCAAGCAATTTAATGCCGTTAAAGTCTGTAGCATTGGCGATACGGGTAATTTCTGAAGCCAAGGCTTGATATTCAGATTCAATCATAAGACGTTGAGTTGAATCATAAGTACCGGTTGCTGCTTGCTCGGCTAGCTCTTTCATGCGGATTAGCTGCTCGTCAATTGTTTGCAGAGCGCCGTCAGCAGTTTGAATAAGAGAGATAGCATCGTTTGCGTTACGAGCACCTTGGTTAAGGGTGGCGATGTCAGCACGTTGCAATTCGCGGATTGCAAGGCCTGCAGCATCGTCTGCCGCTGAGTTAATTCTAAGACCTGAAGATAGTCTTTGCGTGGACTGACTTAAATTACCATAATGTAAGTTCAAATTCCGCGCTGTGTTAGCTGCCATTAAGTTGTTATTTATGACCAAAGACATAAGTCACCTCCTGGGTGGTTTTTAGCTGTACTTGTCTTTAAGCAAACAGCGTGCCAAAGTAATTAAATATTGTAATTTCGGCATATTACAGTTTTTAAAAAAGAACTAGGCAAAAACTTTAGGGTGTTTTGACGATTTTTTGGCAGGTAATTGGAAAAATTTTCCGAGGTGTTTTAAAGGTAATTTTGACAGTATGAGGCGCATATTGATGTTAAAAAGGCATGGTTTGCCCAGCTAAATTCTAGTTGCCCAGTTAAATTTAGTAGCTTGTGATGGATTTATTTGCTTAGATATTATTTGCTTTTGATGGATTTTTGTAACTTGATTATCAATAATATAGTTGATGCTGAAAAATGCGTTTACACGCATTTTTCAAAAAAGACACGCCCACTCCAAACACCGCTTTGCTGTCGCAGGAAGTTCGACCCAACGGGCGGCAAAGC
>CAYJCI010000015.1:13337-20809 GCA_964368595.1 uncultured Desulfovibrionaceae bacterium | reverse complement strand
CGTAAATCGTACGCAACGCAATTCCTGCTTGTTTTTCGTGGCGCAAAATTTAAGCCTTACTTAAATTTTGTTAGCCGCCGCTTGAAAAACCATTTTTTTGCGTCATAAAATCGCTAAAAAAGCATGCTTTACATCCTTTTTTCTGGCAATTTTATTAGAATATTTTGATTAAAAAATTTATCATTTTAGTAGTTTAACTGTTTTTCAGCGTCGACTAATTAATTTTTAACGAGTTGAAAGCCATGCGGCAAAGTGCTCACGTGCCCTCTCGCTATAAAGTGCTTTGCGCTCTTTCTTTTTAGCTCTTTGATCAAGCTCTGGCATGAGCCCAAAATGTGCATTAGATGGCTGAAACTTTTTAACCTCTGTTTGTAAGTGATTTAACAAAGCACCCAAAGCCGTTTGCACTGGCGGTGCGGTTAAGGTTGTTTCTTGCAATTCAGCAATTATAAGCATGGCAGCCCAAAGCCCGCATGCGGCAGACTCCACATATCCTTCAACTCCAGTAATTTGTCCAGCAAGGCGAATTTTCTTTTGCCCAAGTAACCTTAAATCTGGCCCAAGCACTTGTGGTGCATTAACATAAGTATTGCGATGCATACTTCCAAAGCGCACAAATTCTGCATTAGCAAGACCAGGGATGGAGCGAAAGACCACCTCTTGAGCTTTATAGGTGAGCTTTGTTTGACAGCCCACTAAATTATACATGGTTTGATTTAGATTTTCCGTGCGTAATTGAACAATGGCATAGGGGCGGCGGCCTGTGCGTGGGTCCACAAAGCCCACAGGCTTTAATGGGCCAAAGGTAAGGGTTCTCTCGCCTCTTTCTGCCAAGGCCTCAATGGGCATACAGCCCTCAAAGTGCACTTCTTTTTCAAAATCCTTAGTGCCAACCTTTTCAGCATTTAGTAAGTTATGATAAAAGGTTAAGTATTCATCCTTCTCCATGGGGCAGTTTAAATATTCACCATGTATGGCTGCCTCTTCTGGCTCTTGATAGCGTGAGCCTCTAAAAATAATATTTCTATCCAAGGAGTCAGCACTGATAATTGGCGCAATGGCATCATAAAAATAAAGCTGTTTATTGCCAATTTTTTCAGCCAAGGATGCGGCTAAATTGTCCGAAGCAAGCGGGCCTGCAGCAATTACAACATGCTCAAAATCATTTAAGGCTGCATCATCAAGACTTTGAATTTGCTTACGATATAGCGTTATATTTTCATTATCTTCAATGGATTTGGTGACATTTTTTGCAAAAAGCTCACGGTCAACAGCAAGAGCCTTGCCAGCTGGCACAGTGCATGAATCAGCCATAGCCATAAAGGGGCTATTAAGCTCGCGCATTTCTTGCTTTAATAGTCCGATACCTGTGGCAATTTCATTGGAGCGTAAAGAATTTGAGCATACAAGCTCAGACAAATCTTGAAGTTGATGAGCCGCAGACATTTCAACTGGCTTTTGTTCAAAAAGGCTCACGGCAATACCGTGTTTTGCAAGTACAAGTGCACATTCACAACCTGCAAGACCGCCGCCAACAATGGCTATTTTAGGCATATATATTCCTTTATTTTCATTCTAGCGTGTAAGCAATGCCGCTTATGGCGTATTTACCTTGCATAAGTCAAGCTTACTAAGCACAAGCCTTGCCAAAAGCTCCACAGAAGGTTCTAGAGCGGCTTCGTCAAAATCAAATTTTTCATTATGATGGCCTGCGGCAAGGGCTGTGCCTATTTGTATATAGGTTCCTTGCCCGCCGCGGCTTTGCACATCTTTTAAAAGCCAAGTGAAGTCCTCTGAGGCTAAAAACCTGGCGCTGGGTATAATCTTGGTAAAAAATGGCATTTCTTCTGCAATTTTACAAACATCTTGTGCAAGACTTTCATCAGAATAACCACTAATGCACGAGCCCACACGATGCAATTCATGGGTGCAACCCCACATATCCGCGGCGGCTTTGCTTATACGCTTTACCTCTGCAAACATCCAATCGCTAACTTCACAATTAATGCCTCTTGTTTCACCAGCAAACCAAGCCTTGGATGGCACAATATTTGGCGAACCATCAACAATTAATTGCCCAATATTTAACCTACTTGCGCCGTCACCATGCCTTGGAATACTATGTATACCCTGTATGGCTGCCATGGCTGCCATGAGTGAATTTTGGCCTTCATGCGGCGCAAGGCCAGCATGAGCCGCTTTGCCATGATAAGAAATTTCAAAGGATGACACAGCCAAAAAGTCCGTTGTGCCACCAATTATTGTACCAAGCTCCTTTGCTTGCACACCAAGATGCAAGCCTATTAGCTCATTTACACCTTGCATCACCCCTGCATCGAGCATGGCTTTGGCGCCTTGGCCGATTTCTTCAGAAGGTTGAAAGATAAGCCTAACAACGCCCTTTAGTTGGTGACGAATTTCATGCAAAACTAAAGCAAGCCCAAGGCCAATAGCCACATGCCCATCATGCCCACAAGCATGCATTGAGCCATGATTGCAAGAGGCAAAACCTTCTTGCGTGGGTTTATGGTCTTGCTCGTGGCACTCCACTGTGCCAATGGCGTCAAGGTCAAAGCGCAGGGCAATAATTGGGCCCTTGGTTTGATCATTAGGGCAAGCAATGTCTACCCAAAGTCCTGTTAAACCATCGCCCATTTGCTCCACAAGCTTGGCATCTGCCCCTTGATTTATGGCCCTTGCTCTTTCCTTTTTACAATGCTCAGCACTTGGCGGAGTAAGGCGAGAGCCAGCCTTAATGGCATTTGCCCCAAACCGAACTTCATATCCTAATTGTTGCAAAAATTTAACTACATAAGCAGTAGTTGCATATTCGTTCCAACCAGTTTCTGGAAATTTATGTATATGCCTTCGAAAATCTCGAATTTGATAGGAAAATTTTTTAACTATTGATTGTAAATTGTGCATCATTCCTCCAAAACCTGTGTACCAATTGTTATAGCGTAACATTTTACGCTTGTCATCGTATAATCTATGGTGTATTTATCATTAACCATAGTTTTCAAATTACATTAGTAGGGATTCTTCATTAAATATATGGCTGAACAGACACAAACATTTGCTTGCAGAGTGTGCGAGAAACCAGTTTCCAAGGAAACTGGCCTTTGTGATTATTGTGGTTTTAAGCATGCTAAGAACTTTTCTGCAAAGCTTACAGCACTTATTATAGTGGTTTTATTAATGTTTTCCCTGCTAATATATAGCAGCGTTAAATCACCTGACGTGGAAATTTTTGTTGATGACACCCTTGGTATGCCAATAAATCAAAAGGCATTTGTAAACATTCTTGGTCAATATAGAAAAAAAGACTTAGAGGGTAGAAAAAACACAGCTGACTATATCTACGTTGATACCATTGCCATGCGTGTTCAGCGCGCACAAGATTTAAAAACCTTAAATCTTGACATAAAAATTACAGACTGGGTGGGAAAAGTCGCACTTTATAAGGAAACAAAGGACGGTAAAATTCGCCTTAGGGTTAACCTATCCGCATTTGTGGCCTTAGAAACGTGGGCTGACGAAGTGGAGGATATAAACCATAGTACGCTTATTGATCCGAGTGACCCCTTATATAATATCGTTAAAGGCCTAAAGCATGATGATGTAATTATATTTTCGGGTATGCTTTTCCCGTCAGCAGAAGATATTTTTCTGCAAACCAGCCCAACACTGGATACAAATATTCAATTGCCTACGTTTTTATTTAAATTTCAATCCATCCGAAAATAGTTTAAGCACAGTAAGCAATCTACAAATATGGTGAAAATAACCAACAGGCCGAATTGCGTAAATGGGCTAGCGTGGTTATTTTTTTATGCTCATCCAAGCTATATTCTTGGCTTATGGTTTGTACATCGTCAAAATATGTTTCCATTTTCTTAGCTAAAGTTTTATCAAAACATTCCACATTTAATTCAAAATTAAGACGCAAACTTCTAGCATCAAGATTGGCTGAGCCAATTTGGGTATAAAAACCATCAACCATAAATAACTTAGTATGTGCGAAGGGTGCTGGCTGGTAAAATATACGGACATCAGATTCAAGCAAGGTTTGCAAGAGCTGCTTACTAGCCCAATGTACAAATATAAGATTATTCTTAGCTGGCAAGATAACCCGCACGTCCACACCACGAGCCGATGCGGCCTTCAATGCCCCCATTACTTCACGGGTGGGTAAAAAGTAGGGGGTCATAATGCGGACAGTTTGATTAGATGCACTAACAATGCCATAGATTAGCTCATGCAACGGGTCTTGCCCAGAACCTGGGCCATCAAGCACCATGCGGCAAAGAGCCTTACCACACATATATTCTTGCGAATGGTTAACCGTGCTATAATCATGGGTACAAAACCCCCAGTCCAACAAAAAAGCCTCTCTTAACTGGGCAACAACAGGGCCTTTGCACATAAAATGCACATCTTGAACACTAAACTTTTCATGTGCTTTTACATGATTATCTGAAATATTCATGCCTCCAGTAAAGCCTACACCATCTGCCACCAATACCTTGCGATGATTACGTAAATTTATGGCAAAATTTGGCGGATACATACGAGGGGGTAAGAATTCAGCAACCTTCACCCCATGTTTTGTAAGCTCCTTCCAAGGCCATGAAAATGAATATAGCCTTGCCCCAAGCCCATCCACAATTACACGCACATCAACACCACGCATGGCAGCGTTTTGCAATGCATCACAAAAGCCTTTGGCTGCGCTACCTGCATTAAAAATATACGTGGTTAGATAGATGTGCTTTTCTGCATTATATATGGCTCTAAGCATTTGTGGATAAGCTTCATCACCATTAAAAAGAGGGGTAACAGTATTGCCAGCACTTAAAGTCCGCCCAGTAAGCTGCAAGCCAATGCGGGCAAATGGAGAGTATTTTTTATTAAAAAACTCGTCTGAAACATGGCCTGGCGGGTGGTCAGGGCTTGTGCCACCATGTAAATAATCTTGGTGAGTGATAGCTTCAAGCTTAGCCGCACGCATAAGTTTTGCCGCACGGCTTTCTGAGCGTCCAATGCCAAAGGCAAAATAGGCAAGCGAACCCACAAGCGGTAAAAACAAAGCAACCACGGCCCACCCTAAGGCGGAGCGTGGATTGCGTTTGCGTAAAAGCGCATGTACGACAGTTACCCAAGAAAGGGCGTGAATTAAAATTAATGCTAAAATTTCAAAAAATCCAACCCCATTCATAACAACACCAGTTCATTAAATTTGTAGTGCAATGCGATTTCTTTCAATATTAATTTCTAATTCGGGGAAGAGATCATGCAGGGCGTCCATATCCCCAGCATTGGCCGCAGCCTCCACAGTACGAGCAAGGCGACCAAGGGTGCGCAGGCCAAAACTCTCAGCATTGCTTGCTATCCTTGCTGTAAACTGGGCCACACCTCTAGTATCACCTGCTGCAAAGCTTTGCTTTGCCTCAGTCAAGTTTGTATCAATTTCTGTTAACAAATCTTGCAAAGGACTTGAAGGTATGGATGGCTTTGATGCAGCAACAGGCTCAAAGGCTGGCCTTGTATTCTCAATCGGTTGACTTACTTGCGCTGGTTGCACGCTTGGCACTGGCTCAGCGCGCTTACCAGTTTTTTGGGCAAGCTTTGCTTCAAGCTTTTGAGCCATACTACTAAGCTTTGGCATGCTTAGTAGCGCCTCTGGCTTTGCTTCATCCTTAGTAACAGGCATGGGCTCGCCAACACCATTGCTACTTAAAGGACTGTCACTAAGGCTTTCTGAGTCCATACTAAGCGGTGCATCATCAAAAGCTGTGGGAATTGCTTGCTCAACCTTTGCATCTTTGACCGGTTCAGCCATAGTAAGCTCACTACTTGCGTGCATGCTAAGAGGCGCTGATTCATTAACCCATGAGCTCTCTTGCATAGTAGCATAACTGCTTTGACCCTCACTATCTGTACTATCTAGTGAAAGGCTTAGTGGAGCTGTTTGCTCTTGCTCAGCCTCCGCTTGGGGGCTTGAGGCAGTACTGTCTAAATTATCACTTACAGAAGGCTTGCTTGCATCAGATTGATTTGAGTTAAACTCAATAGCAACTGATTGCATAACCATGCTTGGGCTTTCACCAAATACCAGAGTTGGAGCTTGCTCCAAATCATTTGTGGCGTCATCTTCTTCAACTGCAGATTCTGATTTGGTATTGATACTGTCTACATCATCAGCAATTTCTTCAGCAACAGGCTTGTTTTTTGATTTTTTCACAAAAACAATTCTAGGTTTCGCCTTTGTTTCTTGAGTCTTAGTATCATCTGTACTTTCGGTATCTTTTGCATTCTCAACTTCAGCTTGAGTAGATTCACCGGCAGTTACGTTTTCTGCAGGCGTCTCTCTCTTTTGCCCTGACCTTGGTTTACCAAAAGAAATTTTGGGCTTTTGCTTAGCTGACTCTTCCTTAGCTGGCTCTTGCTCTACTCGTTCTTCCTCTTTTGCCACAACTTTATTTTCAATGGGGCTATCATCAGCAACCGTTGTGTCGATTAAGGAGGTTAAGTACGCGGCGTTGCTTCTATCCCTAGTGGGTGAGATGTAAGAATCTTCGTCTTCTTGCTCGGCCTCGTCTTCGTCATTGCTCGCAATGGCAAACTTAACTTGGCTAGCATCAATACCAGGCAATAGTAAGTTATTACCCATATCTGGAGCGCCTTCAAGTTCTTCAGTTGTATTTTCAAGTGCTTCAACTTCTAGTTCTGCGACATCTGCAGCTTCTTGTTCAGCATTACTTGCTAAATCTTGAGCTTCATCATCCTTCGCAATTTCCACTTCGCTGTCAGCTACATCTTCATTTGCACTTTCAACTTGAGCTTGAGTAGATGCATTATCATCAATCAATGGATCTTCTTCACTGTCTAGCTCTGCTTCTGATACAACTTCTGTATCTTCTTTATTATCTGCCTTTAACTGGCTAGCTTCAAGCTCTTCTTCCAATTGTTTTTTGATTTCTTCTTCGTCATATTCTGCTTCTGAGCTTGTATTTTCTCCATTTTGCAATAGCTCAACCAAGTCTTCCACATCATCAGTTGCGTCTTCGGCAATGGTATTTTCTACTTCTTCTGCACTTATTTCAGCATGTTCTGCATTTTCTTCGTCGTATTCAGCGACTTCTTCAATATTTTCGGATATTTCCTTACCCTCTTGGTCACTTTCTGCTATGTTTTCTATTTCATCAATGTTTTCGTCAGTGCCTTTTGTTTCTGTATCTACCAGAGTTTCTTCTATGGGCTCGGCTTCTTCTGCCCCAGTCTCTTCAACTACAGTTTCTTCAACTACAGAATCTTCAACTACAGCGTCTTCTGGTTCAAATACTTCTTGTTCAGCTTGTTCAGCATAATCCTCAGATTCTACTTTATCATTAAGATCTATGATTTCTTCTGCAGCTTCACCTTGCTCAGTTGAATATAGTTCAGGCATAGCAAGAGTTGGCATAGCATTG
>CAYJCI010000015.1:4496-13237 GCA_964368595.1 uncultured Desulfovibrionaceae bacterium | reverse complement strand
TTCACCTTGCTCAGTTGAATATAGTTCAGGCATAGCAAGAGTTGGCATAGCATTGCTTGCCGCTGTGTCATTTTGCTGCTCATCACTATGCAATTCAAGACTTTGCAGTTCAGAGCTCTTTTCTTCTACCTGTTGATTTGGTTGTTCAGAGTCCTCACCACCCAGTATTTCTGTAATGGAATTACGAAGTTTACTTCGAGTTATGGGGGTATCTAATGAATGTTTGAAGCCAATATTTTCAAGCTCACTCCAGTCAACATCCTCATCATAAATAGCAAGGCAAGGGGTGGGCTCTAATTGGTTATTATTTTCATATTCACGCAATTCGTGGATGTTTTGTTCTAAAATATGTGTGGCTTCTTCTGCATCAAAAATAATTAAAACAGCACCACCTTTGACATATTGAGCCAAAGTTTCTTTTTTATTGCGTGCCTCTAATACATTATAAGGTAAATTTTCTAAGAAAAATGCCCATAATTGCCTATTTGCGTCATTGTCAGACACAATAATAATGCGTGGATTAGCTTCATCGGACTTTCGTTCAGCTTGCTTAGCTTCAGGCACTGCAACTTCACAATGCAAAGTAAAGGAAATAGCCGCACCGTGGGCATTACTCTCCACCCCAAGGAAGCCATGACTGCTAGCCGCAAGCTCCCAAGCACGAGCAATAGCAGAAACACTGCGCTCTTGCGGTGGCTTGCCAGTGCCTGTATCGGTAACGGTAAATAACAAGTGCCCTGGATTTACACTTTCTGGCACTCGGCGTACCGCTAATTGCACAGCACCTCTGTTGGTTGCACGCACCGAGCTTTCAAGCAACAAACGTAACACAAAGAGCAAATGCACAGCATCACCCTTATAATTTTGGGATAGATGCGGCGGCATGAACCATGATAGGGCAATGTTTTTACTATCTGCCAAGGGTGATACGCTGTCATGCGCTTGGCGCAATAAGCTTTGTAATTCAAAAATATCCTCATTCATAACCATAGCTTGCGCAGGGTTTCTATCTGTCGTAGGTGCGCTAAGCGTATGAGAAATATCCCTCACCACTGAACTTAACGAGGTCACATGCTCCCGCACAGCCGCAGGCAAAGCACAAGATTCAAGAGCCGCCACATCACGTAAAAGCTGATCTACAGGCCAACGCAAATTCTCTTCAAGATTTGCATTGGCTTTATCATGCTCACTGGCTGCTGCTTTTTTACTTTGTGCTTCATCAATTTGTACTATGCGTAAATTTGGATCATCCAAGTCATTTTCTGCAGGTTCAGTATTTTCTAAGTTAAGATCAAGAGCATTTTCTTGAGTGTCATCCTGAGATTTTTTCTTCTGAACTTTCTTAATTTCTTCATTATATTCTTGCGGTGTGGTTGTGCCTGCAATAATTAATGAACCAAGAGCAACACCCCAAAGTGGCAATGTTTCTAATATGGGTAATGGTAAAAAGTGTGGCTCTTGTAGGCCGGCAAGGGCAAGGGCCGCACCGATTGGTGGGAATAATGTTCCAAGCAAAAAGCGCCTTGCACCGGGCAGGCCGCTCAGCCATGCCCCAAGAGTAGTTGGCACAAATAAAATTGTAAGCAAAGGCCAAAGTGCAAGATAACGCACAGTCCAAGCATAGCCAGGAATGAGCGGAACAAGGGCAACGATTATACCCGGTAGGTTTAATAAAACATATTGCAAATCAACAATGCGTGAAGATACATTGCTACGCATTAAGTGCCTTGCCACATGCGAAAGCAAGATTAAAGCAACACCAGGCGCAAGCACAACAGCCATGTCATTTAAGGCAATATAGCCCTTGGCTGTGGGCGGAATACCCCAAATGGCATAAAATAAGGCCACTGCTGTATATAAACTTGACCAAACTCGCCATTGCCCTCTTTCAGTCACACCACGCAAAAGGCATAACAACATAACCACAGCAAGGGCCACAATAACTGCTGGCATGGCTAGGCGCTCAAGGGCAGTGGCTGCATTATGCGGTGTGCGCAACGTGGGGGAGAACCAAAGCCCTGGCATACCCTCCATGCGAATATAAATGGTTGTAGGTGTTGACCTTGCCTCCGGCATGAGGAAAACAGATTGCTGTGTGGGGGTATATTCTTGCCACTCTGCCGTGTCACTAAGCATATTGTACTTAGGGGCATAAAGGGTTGGCGTGGCTGGGATGCCTTCGCCCATATCAAGTAGCAAGGTGGCAGGTGGAGTACGAGGGTCACGCTCAGCAAGGGTAAAGCGCAACCAAACAGTACCACTTTCATGTGGAATTTTATTTATATTAAGTGGTTGAAAGCGTTTTTGTATATTTTCTTTTTGTATATCTTCAATGGTCAATGTGCCATCTGGATTAACAATCCAGTCAAAATGCCCAAGCATAGACATGGAGCTTAGCTCAATATTGGCAGGTATGCGTTCAGCCGCAAGACTTGGAGATGACAAAACAAGGCAAAAGACCAGTAATAAAGCTACATTTAAAAATCGTTTTACCGCAAAGCATTTTCTTGCCATTGCCATCTCCTATTCTAGCTAAACTTATATATTTTAACGTAATTCCTGCACCATATCTTTGAGCATTTGCCCATTTGGTGTTTTGGTATTGGGGTCAATACGTAAGAGCTGCTCCCACTTTTCTATGGCTTCAGCCTTACGTCCAAGGTCATAGTACAATATAATTCCAGCATTAAAAAGTGAATTTTTATGTGTTGGGTTGACGGCTGTGGCTTTAGCATATGATTGCAAGGCTAATTCATATTTTCCAAGCTCTCTGTACATGGTGCCGCGGTCAGTTAACACATTGGCATTATTAGGATCTATCTCCAAAGATTTAGAATACGCCATAACAGATTCTGTGGCATTGCCTGCATCATAATATAGGTTGCCAAGAGTTACCCAAGCTTTAGCATTTTTGGGGTCATTTTCTGTGGCGGTCTTGGCTTTAGCAATTTCAGAATTTAACCGAGCCTCTTGTGAGTTCGAACCATCACCAGCTGGAGTAGAAAAGCTACCAAAACTTGGGATCAAAGTCCCCATATATAGACCGAACAACAAGGCTGCAATGACTGATACAATGAGAGTTGAACGGCGAACATCTGTACTTTCTTCATTATTTCTTCTGTTTTTAGACATAATTACTCCAAATTTATTTTGATTTTAAAGCCTTTGCTTTTTCTAGCTCAGCTCGGATAACTTCTTTTAATTCTTCAGCAGCGTCAGGGTCACTTAAACCATGTTCAAACTCTGCAATACCCTTATCAATGTCTTTGAAATGATGAATTTGCAAAATCCCAAGGCTATAGCGGGCAGAGGCGTCATCATCTATGGCAATTACTTGTTCAAAAGATTCAGCCGCTTCATCATGCTTTCCAGTATTGTATAAAATAATACCGTGCAAATAGTGAGCTTGTGGATTTTTAGGTTGCAGTTCAAGAGCACGATGGATGAAGTTTTCTGCAGCATTCCACTCTGCACTCTGAATAAGGTGTTCAGTTAAATGAACAAGGCTTGGGACGTCATCTGGTTTTTCTTGTAAAGCTTGCATAAGCTTACCCACTTCTGGAGACATCTCCATGCCTCCAGACTCTGAATTTTGAGCAGGGGCTGAGCCACGAGCTTGTATTACAAGGTCTGGATTGCTAATACGTTGCATAAACGAAGCGCCAAGCATGGCTACAATACCTAAGGCCATGCAGGCAAGGGTAATTTTTGTTTGTATACTTAGATTGTTATTCATTATCAAGAGCCTCCTTCAAATGTAGGCGTTGTTCAATATTTTTTTGAGATTTGGCTAAAAAGCATACATAAGCGCCAATACCAAGCCAAACAGCAATATTTGCGCTCATAAGCCAGTATATACTATCCATACAAACTCCTTTTAACTAATGGTAAAAATTATATTGTTTCGTGTTGCTCTGAAAGTAAATTTTCAAGCTTTTGTTGCTGTTGTAATTGGTTTTTGCGTATGCAGACAAGACTTGCCCAAACAAAAGCAAAACCCAAAAGGCATACAAAAACCGTCGTTTTCATGGCATCATCAAGGCCTCCACCCTTGGAGGCAAATACAGCTGGGTGTATTGACCGCCAAAGCCTTGCTGATAAAAACACCAAGGGCACATCAATAAAGGCTATGATGCCAACAACCGCACGCACTGTGGCGTTACGCTCCCATGGCATATCAAGACCACGCAAAATTAAATAGCCCATATACACAAACCACATAATAAGAGCTGTGGTTAAGCGTGGATCCCAAGTCCACCAAACACCCCATGAATGCCTTGCCCAAATAGAGCCAGTAACAATGGCAAGACCACTACATAAAGTGCCAACTTCAGCGGCGGCAAGCGCCCATGCATCCCACTTGGCATTGCGTGTGCGTAGATATGCAATGGAGGCCACAAAAGTCACAAAAAAGCTCATAAAGGCCCACCACGCAAGCGGTAAATGTATGTAAAAAATCTTTTGCACAATGCCCATAACAGCCTCGTTGGGGGCATAGACAAATATAAACCATTGGCAAATTGCCATGGCTATTCCTGATATAAGTGCAATTATTTGCAGGCATTTAGGCATTTAATCCTCACTTGCATAAATAAAATCAAATAAAAACAAACCCGCACCTAAAAATAAAGCATCAAAGGCAAGGGCAATGCCAAACCATGAGCTTAGGCCTTCGGGTAATGTTTCACTAAAAGCCCCTGCCCCCACTCTAATCCCAGCCAAAAGCAATGGAATTATTAGAGGAAAGAGCACAATACTTAATAAAGACTCTCTAGCGGCTTGCCCTTGGGCTAAAGCACCAAGTAGCGAACCAAGCGCTGCCATACCAATATCAACCAACAATATTATGAGCAATGCATAAGCCCAAAGTGGGGATATACTCTGCCCAAGAAATACAATGGTCGCTGGCAAAAACACCAGTTGTGCCGCCAAGATAAGCAATAATCCTGCAAGGCCCTTACTTATCCAAACCACTTGTATGGGGTGCGGCATAAGCAAAAGCCCTTGGCGGGCATTGTTCACTTCTTCAATACCATAAAGCATATTAAATACAAGAACTTGACAAAAAGCAGAGGCCAGCCAAAACACAGCCGCCGCCCCTTGTGGTGGCATAATGTTACCAATTTCTTGAGAGAGGCTAAATACAAATAATAGCAAAAGCCCAAGCAATAAAGCCTGTACAAGGCCACTACCGCGAGCAAGAGTTAGGCAAATATCTTTTTGCACCAAGGCAAGTATTGCTCTTAACATGTGCCCTCCGCTTGGCAAGCATTTACAGCTTGCAATGGCGGCCCATCATATGCAACACGGCCCTTTTCTAACTGTATTAACCTATCAGCAAGTGGAGCGTCGGCGGTTAAGTCATGGCTTATCCACACAATGCCAGCACCATTATCACGAGCTTTGCTAACCTCATTGCGCAAAAGACTTGCAGAGGCCACATCAAGACCAGTGCAAGGCTCATCCAAAAGCCAAAGCCTTGGCTCTAACAGTAGCACCCTTGCAAGGTTTAACCTTTGAGCCATACCGCGAGAAAAGACCCCAGCCTTTTCATGGGCAAAGGGCGCAAGATCAACTCGCTGTAATATGGGCAAAAGCTTTTGCTCATCAGTATTAATATTGTAAATGCCACCCCAAAAACGCAAATTTTCAAGGGCAGTTAAACCTGCATACAAAAATGTACTATGCCCAAGGTAGCCTACTTGATTTCCATCCACATGACTGTGAATTTGCCCAGCGCTTGGGCGAGCAAGGCCAGCCATGATGCGTAATAAGGTGGACTTACCAGCACCATTGGCCCCCATGAGCAAACAAAGGCTATTTTCAGCAATATCGAAGCTTATATTCTTAAAAATGCATCGATTACCGAAAAATTTTGCGACTTTTTGTACTTGTAGTAACATTTTAACCATTACAGTATTTTTAAAATTTACCCAAAAGTATGAAGACAAATTAATAAGAAGCTTTAGCAGGCTAGTGGGGTTACCCCCACCATAGCCTGATATAAACTTTATATTTAGCTAAATTTAGCCTTTTTCAGCAAGCTTTCTCCTGCGTAAACCCAGCAGAGGGAAGATGCACATAAGCACACCACCAACCCACATCCAGTTTACCAATGGATTTACACTAACGCGTAGCGTTACTCGTGAATCCCTATCAATACCCAAGAATGATGCATACAATTCATCCCCAAGGCTAAAAATAGTTGCGGCTTCATAGAAGTGCTGATTACCAAATTTTGTGTACAAGCGTAGCTGTGGTGTAATGTAACCAATCAACTTCTCGCCCTTTGTAACTTTCACATTGGACATTAAGTACTCATATCCTGGTTGTGTACCATCGGTAATTTTATCAAGGGTTAAGGTATATGCACCAAGGGTCGCCTGTTCACCTTCGGCTAGTTGGATATCATCTTCAATCTTATACGGGCCAGAAAATGCAACACCAACCACAACCATAATAAGGCCAATATGCACGCCAAATGCGGCCACGGTATTCATTTGAGCTCGAACGGATTTTTCAAGCAATAACATGGCAATGGAAACAACACCTGCGGCAGATGCACAAGTGGCAATAAAAGCTGTGGGGTTACGATAGTCAGCAAACCATAAGCCCATGCCAGCAAGGATGAAGGTTAAGGCAACTATGAGAATTTTTTTCAAATCCTTAACACCACCATTCCAACCAAGCCAAGGGCAAAATGCTAAAATTACACTGATTAAGGCAAAAAGTGGCAAGCAAACTTTATTGTAGAATGCGGCCTCTAAGCCTTGAGATTGAGGGGAGAAAAGCAAACTTATTAAAGGCCACAAAGTTGCAACGCAAATAATCACTGAAAGCATGAGTAAAACCCATGCAGTTACAACTAACATGCCCTCACGGCTATCAATACCAGCAAGGCTTTTGCGAGTATTTGGCCCAAAGAAAGCAATCCAAGCGCAAAGGGCAGTGGATGCCAAAATAAATATCAATAATGGTTGGCCAACGCCACCATCACCAAAGGCATGCACTGAGTTTACAACGCCACTGCGCACAAGGTATGTGGCAAAAAATGCAGAAATTGTAGTTAAAGCCATAAGAAATACATTGGTACGACCAAGCTTTTTACGGCGATTTTCAATAATCATGGTGTGAATGGCAGCAGTACCAATAAGCCATGGAATAAGTGAAGCATTTTCCACTGGGTCCCATGCCCAATAACCGCCCCAACCAAGCTCCATATAAGCCCACCAAGCACCAAGGATGATGCCAGCTGTTAAAAACAGCCAAGCAAGCAAGGTGAAAGGCCTTGCAACTTCAACCCAAGAGCTTTCTTCATCACCCATGCCAGAAAGGCATTGAGCAAGTGCCAAACAACCAGGAATAACAAAACCACCATAACCCCAGAATAATAAGGGTGGGTGAAAAATCATACCAGGATTTTGCAATAATGGGTTTAGGCCATTACCATCGGCTGGCACTGGTGTTTGCATAATAAATGGATTGCTCCAACCTGTGAGCAATAGGGCAAAAAATCCCATAATACCTAAGAAAAATAACCAAAACCAAATGCGTGTTCTTTCAGTTAAACTTTTATAGGACGGGGTAAAGAGGAAGAATAAACCACATAAAGCAACAGAAAGAGCCCAAAAAAGCAATGAGCCTGCTTGGCCTGCCCAAAATGCCGTTAAGCGATAGAATACAGGCAAGATGCGGTCAGTGTAACTAGCTACATATGTTAAGGAAAAATCATTCCAAAATAACGCATGCAGCAGTAGAGCTGAAGCTAAAGTCAAAGCACCAGTCATAATGATTTGGGCACTTTCAATTATTTTTAATGCACTAGTGCGGCCTTGGTAAAGTTGTAAAACAGCAAATGCCGCCCCACCAAGACAACAAAAAAGTGCCAACATGAGCATTCCATAAGCGAAAAAGTACATGCTTACTCCTTTGAGCAAAAATCAAATTTAATGTTTTGGGCTGGGCATAACCATTTTTGATTTGCTAGCTCTGTCACTCATGAACCAAGGGCAAGGACAAAAGCAGACGCGCAATCAAAATGGGCATAGCCCTAGATTTCTCTATTTTCCTTTTGGTATTTGGACGGACATTTAGTCATTAAGGTTTTGGCCGCAAAAACGCCTTCACCATTAAGACCACCCTCCACAATAACTTCAGCTCCAGCCTTAAAGGTGTCAGGAACTGCACCCTTATAGCTTACAACCAAGTTTTGAGAAGTATTGTCCTTATCAACCAAGCGGAAAATCACACCAGGGCCTTGCTCCATATGTTGCAAGTCCTCGGCGGCAACAGTACCAAAGAGCCTTGCAGCCTTGAGCTTTTCAGTCTCAACAGCTAAAGCCTCAGATACGTTGAGGAAGTAGACACTATTTTCTGTAAGTCCAGAATAGACAAGATAGCCTGCTCCACTTAAAAATAAGAACAGGGCTACAACATACATGGACGTAGATTTTTTCTGTTTCATAAAAATCTCATTGCGTTTCCGCTTGTGTGCGTGGCAAATATTTGCCGATTAAAGGCTTGTAAAGCCTGCTGAGTGTTGACAAAGTCAGCACGATCCAAAAATCAGGAATAGGGCGAGCTTTGCTTGCCCGTATAGTGACTGATTTTTGTGCCTTACTGCCAAGCCAGCTATGCGGGCTTAGGCGGCACAAACGCCCACAGGGGGTTTGTTATCAGCTTAAGACTTGTAAAGCCTGCTGAGTGTTGACAAAGTCAGCACGATCCAAAAATCAGGAATA
>CAYJCI010000015.1:0-4396 GCA_964368595.1 uncultured Desulfovibrionaceae bacterium | reverse complement strand
CTTGTAAAGCCTGCTGAGTGTTGACAAAGTCAGCACGATCCAAAAATCAGGAATAGGGCGAGCTTTGCTTGCCCGTATAGTGACTGATTTTTGTGCCTTACTGCCAAGCCAGCTATGCGGGCTTAGGCGGCACAAACGCCCACAGGGGGTTTGTTATCAGCTTAAGACTTGTAAAGCCTGCTGAGTGTTGACAAAGTCAGCACGATCCATATCAAGAATAGGGGTAGCCAAGCTCCCCATTGGGCTAAATACCAATAAGCCTTTAAGCCTTATTAGTAGCGGCCTTGCGTCTTGTACGAGCAAGGTCACGTAAATCAGCCACAGGGTCGCTTTCATCCACAATTTCGCGACCCAATATCTCCTCTAGCACATCCTCAAGCGAAACCACACCAGCCAATCCGCCGTATTCATCCAGTACGACAAAAAGGTGAGTGCGAGAATTCAAAAAATCCTGTAGCAAAGTGTCCAAGGTTTTGCTTTCTTGAACAAAATGCGCTGGCACCATGATTGACCCAAGCGTACAATTTTCACCATTAGTCATACGCCTAGCCAGAGTTCTCCGCTCCACTATGCCGACAATATCCTCGTTATTTTCTGCATAAATGGGAATACGGCTAAAGTGCCATACTTCATGTACTTTACAAGCCTCTTGCATGTCAAGCTCTGCCGATAAAGAAAATACAACGGTTCTTGGGGTCATTATGTCCCAAACCCTTTTACTATCAAGCGAAAGCACATTACGAATGGTGCGCTCTTCAAAGGGGGCTATGCGCCCAGCTTGACGTGAAAGGCTTGCAGCAGCTCGAATGTCATCTTCTGACACTTGCGGGCCTTTATTGGAGGGGGAAATAAGCCTTGTTAAAAATCCTGAGAACCAAATCACAGGCATAAATATTTTTGTTAATAAAAATAGAGGCCTTGCCACAAAGGCAGAAACAGGGTTGGCGTAAATTACCCCAATGGTTTTGGGTATAATTTCACCAAAAATCAAAACTAAGCAGGTAAATACTGCGGCAAAAACACCCATGTAGGCTGAGTCAAATACAGCCGTAAATGCCGCACCAGCAATGGCAGAACCTGCAGTATTTGCGACGGTATTAAGGGTTAAAACTGCGGCAATGGGCTTTTCAACTTGAGCGCGCATATTAAACAATAGCTCTCCAGAAAGTTTGCCTTTTTTTCTTAAATTTTCGATGTGACCCCATGACACTGAATAGAGCATGGTTTCTGTGAGGGAGCAGGCCGCAGAGATAATAAGAGCAAGGCCCACTGCCAATGTTAGCGTAAACATAATAATTCCTTTGAAGTAAATTGATGATTACCTTATATCCTATGAAAATGCTTTGGGCAATGCATTTATCCACTCGTTCGCTACATTTTATGCTTGAGAACACAAAAGTTGATTTTGACGTAGCGAGAGGGAAAAAGGAAAGTACCATAACAGTGTCCAAAAGCAAAAACGCTACAGTATTAGCGCAATTTTATATACAAAAATAAAACTTCATTGTAACCACTCATACAAACTGGTTACTTTTAAAAAAATTTCACCCTACCCTAAAGTTTGACAAAAGTTTGCCGATGATTATATCGTTAGGGTAATATTATTCACATTTTTAAGCATGGGCTTTTTATGAATATTGACGGTATTTATAACACCAGCGTTGAGAGCACGCCAAATTATAACCCAGCTTTGGGAGTTTTTGCTTTAAGCAATGACAATCAGGGCAGTAAGGGTGATAATGGTAATGCTAGCAATAAAAGTTCAAACAATACCACTGATACCCTCACCCTAAGCCCAGAAGCTCAAGAAAAGGTGAAGGAATTGCAACTGCGTGACCGTGAAGTACGCGCGCATGAACAAGCCCACGTTTCTGCTGGTGGTCAATATGTACGTGGTGGTATTAACTATACTTACACTCGTGGGCCAGACAATAAGCAATATGCCACCGGTGGCTCCGTATCATTAGATACAAGCCCCATTGCTGGCGACCCAAAAGCCACTCAAGAAAAAGCTCGCATTCTTCGCAGTGCTGCCCTAGCCCCTGGCAATCCTTCTGCTCAAGACCAAGCCGTAGCCGCGGAAGCCTCTGCCATGGAAGCAGAGGCTCGCACTGAACAAACTCAAGAAAATACTGAAAATCAAAGCAAAAAACCAAGTGTTGAGCAAAATAACTTTGCCGCCAACTTTGCTAATGCCAATGCCACAACCCAAGCCACAACCAACGTGACCGAAGGTCGTGCCACACAAAATAATATGGCCCAAAACTCAGCCAGCACTTCTTTTGCCCCTGTGCAATCACTCATGACAGACACAACAACACACAGCCACCGAGCTGTAGTAAATAATGTAGATAACGCAATTTCAGCTTATAAAACACAACAAAAAAGCGCCTTCATTTCATCCGCCCTTGCCCCTTTAGGCACTGGTATTAGCTTGCAAGTTTAGTGGGCTTTTATGCTCAATACCCCTAGCCCATCTGCCAAAGCCACCAATGCCCCTGCCCCTAGCATTTCTATAATTATGAATTGTTATAATAATGCTGAAACATTAACTGAATCTTTTCAAAGCGTCATGGCCCAAACGTTTACAAATTGGGAAGTAATTTTTTACGACAATGGCTCCCATGACGACAGCCTAAACATTGCCCAAAGTTTTGCCACAAAATGCGATAAAATATTTATTTTTCAAGATGATGATCGTATTTCTTTAGGGCATTCGCGCAACATGGCCCTAGCCAAGGCGAAGGGTGAATATATTGCCTTTTTGGATTGTGATGATATTTGGCTGCCCAACAAGCTTGAAAAACAAATAAAATTAATGCAATACAATCCAAACCTAGCCTTAATTTGCACTGATGCAGAAAATTTTTACGTAAAAAACCATTGCCATAAATCCCTAGGGTGCATTTTTAACACAGCCAAGCCACATAGAGGCAAGGTATTTAGCAAGCTCATTAGCGGACAATGGGTAGCCATGTCTTCTGTATTATTACGCCATGACTATTTAAGAACACAAAATGCAAATGGAATGTACTTTGATACTACCTTAAATATATGCGAGGAAGCAGAGCTATTTTACCGCTTAGCCAACACTTGGGACTTTGACTACATTAATGAAACGCTTACTAAAAGACGTATTCATGCTAGCAACATCACCTTCACCCGCTTCGATGAACTAGCGGCAGAAACTGAATACATTCTAAAAAAACAATTTGAAATTTACGCAGATTTTCATAAAACTCATGCAGACATTGTGAAAATTTTAAGCCAAAGGGCCGCTTTTCAAAAAGCCATTGGGCTTTGGCTTAAGGGGCAAGGCAATAATGCTCGCAAGGCTTTACAAGGTTGCAAATCATTAAAAGCAAAATTATTTTATGTGGTGAGCTTTTTACCACCAAGTTTTTTCCCCCTTTGTGCAAGGGCTTATTTAAAATTTTCTAAATATATAAACAGTTAATATGACAACATCTTTCACAAGCAACACTGACCATATTACCACAACTACCATACCGTGGATAATACATATTGATATGGATGCATTCTTTGCTTCAGTTGAGCAATTGGATGATGAAAGCTTGCGTGGCAAGCCAGTTGTGGTTGGTGGGGGTGAGCGTGGTGTTGTTTCTGCAGCATCATATGAAGCGCGTGTTTTTGGTGTGCGCTCTGCCATGCCAACGCATATGGTCAAAAAGCTTTGCCCCGATGCCATATTTGTGCGTGGGCGCATGAGTCGTTATAAAGAAATTTCTGCCAAGGTTATGCATACTTTAAATCAATTTTCACCACTGGTTGAGCCAGCATCAATTGATGAAGCATATATGGACGCCGCAGGGCTTGAGCGGCTTTTTGGGCCCATTGATGAGCTTGCAAAAAGTATTAAGAACGCTGTTTTTGATGCCACAGGTTTAACATGCTCTGTGGGGGCAGCACCCATTAAATATTTGGCCAAAATTTCCTCAGATATTAATAAGCCAAACGGTTTATACGTACTCTACCCGCATGAAATTAATAATTTTTTACAACAATTACCCGTGGGTAAAATTCCAGGCGTTGGTAAACAATTTATAAAAGAGCTACAAAATCTGGGCATTCGCGTTGCCTCAGACGTACAAAAATTCCCTGCAGAATTTTGGGAACGGCGCTTTGGCAAAGGCGGCACAATGCTATTTTTACGCTCACAAGGCATTGACCCACGCAAGGTTGCGCCCATTGCCGCTCCAAAATCAGAAAGTGCTGAAAAAACATTGGATGAAAACACCTGGGATAAACAAGAATTGCAGCGTTATTTACTAGCTCAAGCTGAGCGAGTTGGTGCATCATTACGTAGACAAAATTTGCGAGGGCGTGTAGTAACGCTTAAAGTTAAGTATGCAGATTTTACACAAATTACCAGAAG
>CAYJCI010000014.1:4022-21241 GCA_964368595.1 uncultured Desulfovibrionaceae bacterium | reverse complement strand
GTGGTGCAAATTCTGTGGAAATTGCGCTTGATTTTGCCAAGTCCATTAATGGAGTTGAAGGCGTTTTTGTGCAATGTGATGCATCCATCGGCGCGTGGGGTAAGATGACGCTTGCCCATGTTTAAAAAATTCGTAAAACAGCGTGACTAAAATGAATGTGTGAACTCATAAATGTGCATTATTTGTTGTGACCAATCATGATGGTTTGCAACACTGGGCCTATTATGCTAAAAAACGTCACCTTGTGCCTATATCTGCCATTAGTGGCTTAATTTTATTAATACCAATTGAGAATTAGCAATGCCGCTATTATAAATATCGGTAAGCTCCCAAATATGCTAAGAACCTGCACGCTTGGCTAGGCATTTTTATGAGGCATAGTTATCAAAAAACTGTGCAAACAATATTTAATTAATAGGAACTTAATATGCTGCCCGTCATTAAAGATAGAAAAATCAAAATTGCCATCATAGGTTGTGGGCGTATTGCTCAAAATCACTTTACTGCTATTGAAGATCATTCAGATGAATTTGAGATAGTTGCAGTATGTGATGCCAATGAAAAAACTCTTGCTAAGTATACATCTAAATATAATGTGCAAGGCTATGATAATTATTTAACTTTAATGCGTGAAAGCGATTGTGATATTGTTTCTCTTTGCACGCCATCTGGTCAGCATGCTGAGCAAACAATTTGTGCCGCTAAATATGGTAAAAATGTCATCACAGAAAAGCCCATGGCCACAAATTGGGAAGACGGCCTTGCCATGGTCAAAGCATGTGATGAAGCCAATGTTCATCTTTTTGTAATCAAACAAAACCGCAATAATGCAACGATGCAACTACTTAAGCGTGCCATGGATGATGAGCGCTTTGGTAAAATATATATGGCTCATGTAAATTTATTTTGGACTCGTGCCCAAGATTATTATGATTCAGCCTCATGGCGTGGCACTTGGGAAATGGACGGAGGCGCCTTTATGAACCAAGCAAGCCATTATGTGGATTTACTTGAATGGCTAATTGGCCCCATATCCGACGTACACGCCATGACCGCAACCCTTGCTCGTGATATTCAGGTGGAAGATACAGGCGTATTGAATTTACGTTGGCGCTCAGGTGCGCTGGGTTCCATGGCTGTAACCATGCTCACTTATCCTCAAAATCTGGAAGGTTCTATTACCATTTTAGGTGAAAAGGGTACTGTGCGTGTAGGTGGTGTAGCTATAAACGATATACAGCTTTGGCAATTTGCAGACCAAAAAGACTATGATGCAGAAGTTAAAAATATTAGCTATCAAACTGATTCTGTATATGGGTTTGGGCATTCGCTGTATTTTAAGAATGTTGCCGATGTATTTAGAGGTAAAACCTTGCCTAAAACTGACGGGCATGAAGGTTTAAGCTCTCTTGAAGTGTTAGCGGCTGCTTATTTAAGTGCGTGTAATAATAAAACAATTTCACTGCCTCTCAAGCAGTAAGACCACATATAATAGAATTTAGTGGATTAGCTCATAATAAATAGTCGACGCTGAAAAACAAGCAGGGAAGTCATGCCTGCGCACAACAAAAAAAGCCCTATTTACATAGGGCTTTTGATTTTTTGTTCAGTGGTGCGAGAAAGGAGAGTTTTATTTTTCCATCATTATCCCAATTTTATTAAATAAAAATTTTTTTATATTTTTTTGAGTACCCATATGAGTACCACTTTTAAAATCGTCTGTTGCTGTTATTATTTATTGTATTTCTTTGAATATACAAAGTCAAATTGTGTTTTATCTTGGCAATCTCTCAAATGAGTTACAATGTATATGCAACACAAGGGGGATATATGGAAACCACAATGCTGCATGTGCGTGTCAATAATGAACTAAAAACACAAGCCCATGAATACTTATCTAAATCGGGTTTGACCCTTTCCGATGCCGTGCGTGTTCTCTTAACTCGCATAGTGGACGAGGGCGGCTTACCCATTGCCCTAACTGCCAACTCTGCCGCCTATGATAAATGGTTTAAGGCTAAAGTCCTTGAGGCAATGGCTCAAAAGGAAGAAATACCCTTTGAGGAAGGCATGAATAGCATTGAGCAAAAACTTGGTCTTTAGTTATGCATATCATACTCACCCCTGCGGCTCTTGACGATATTGAAATAATTGTGTGAGGATATTGGCATATCTCTAAAGTGCATGGAGTTTTTGACGATGTAATATTTTAATAGCCTTGAGTGGGTTTTTTGCTTTCTTGACAAGGAGAATGTCGCATGTTAGCGGCGTTTTTATATTATTATACAATGAATAAGTATATTTCTTTAATGAATACGTTAAAATTAAATTTTTAAGGGAATTTTTATGAAAAATTTACGAGTATCACTCAAATTGGCATTGGGCTTTTCCATTATTACGCTTTTGCTTATAATTTTGGGGTATATTGGCATTTCTGCTATGGATAGTTCGCAAAAAAGTGCCGATACTTTGGAGTCTATCTATATTACCGAGCTTGGCATATATAATCATCTTTCTAGAGATGTTTCCAGTGTTGGCTATAACATGGTGCGTTACCTCGCTTCCTCCCATGAAAAAGACTTTGCTTTAGTTGATACTACTCTTGCCGAGGTACGCAAATCTGAACAAGCCTTGGTAGAGCTTTCGCAAAAACCTTCTACTGACCCTAGAATAGCAGATATTAAAGACTTTTTAATGCAATTTTCTCCTGCTCTGTCTAAGTATGTGAAGCTAGTGGAATCCATGCACGACACCAGAAAAAATTCCATCACAGCTTGGGATAATGGCAATAAAATGGCGGAACAAGCTGTAAAAGATGTAGATACCTATCTTGAAGCTGTTATGGATGGTATTGGCCTTGCTGGGGAGCGTGGGGAACAAGCCAATGTGGACATACTGACCGACCTTGACATAAATACCATGGCTTTGGTTAGCAAAATTGGTGAATTCCGTATGTATCTTATGGAAGTATATCAAAGCAAAGATTTTGAAGGAGCAAAAAGCCTTGTTCAAAAATTGCAAGCTGATTTTGCTGTATCCAAAGAATTGCAAAGCACTATTCCCTATACCAATATTCAAGAGTTGGCCCAGAAAATGAACGCCAGTATGGATGCATATTTTACTGTGCTTGGTGACTCAATCAAATCTTGGGAAGAGGAAAGCATTATTGGTAAAGAGCGTGCTACTTTGTATAGCAATTTAATTTCTATGGTCAAAAATAATGCTGATGAACTGACCAAGGTTGCTGGGGAAACAGCAACTACAAATATTCGTGAAATAGAAGAGAGTCAGACCTTTTTCCAGTATATTCTAATGGGTAGTATTATTTTTGCTTTCATCATCAGCTTTTTACTTACAAGACAAATCACCTCACCCATCGAGCAATGTGTAACCTTTGCCAAAGAAGTTGCCAATGGCAATCTTTCTGCACATATGAAGCTTAATCAGCGTGACGAGCTTGGGCAGTTGGCAAATGCTATGAAGGCTATTCCTCAAACTCTTAATTCTGTTCTGGAGGAATATACTGCTCTTGGAAATAAAATTGCCAGTGGTTACATAGATGCTAAGGGTGATGTCACACAATTTGCTGGAGAATTTAAGCAACTTATGGAAGGCACTAATAAAATTACTGAAAATTATTTGACTATCATTGAAAATGTGCCTTCTAGTGTAGTTATGCTAAATGCAGAAGAAAAAGTGTGTTATATGAATGCTACAGGGCGCAATGCTTGTGGTAGTGATTATGCCGAAAAGACTTGTAAAGAAATCATGGCTCATGAAGATAGCGGTAGCCCTACGGACGCTCTAGCTAAAGCTATCCAAACTCGCAAAGCAGCAAGTGGAGAAACTATAGCACACCCCCAAGGCAACACCATTTACGTTAAATACTACGCTGTACCAATCTTGGATGAAAAAGGAGATTTACTCTCTATCATGCAGCTTATCCTAGATGTAACTGACGAAAAAACCTTGCAAAAAACCATTCTTGAAGTAGCTCAAAATGCCACGGAAATTGCACAAATTGTGTCCTCCACCGCCACTCAGCTTAATGAGCAAATAAGCCAAGCTGAGGAAGCCACACAAATTTCCCTTGCGCAAATGGAATCCACATCTCACGCTATGGGCGGTATGAATGAAACTGTGGTGGAAGTGGCAAGCAATGCCGCCAATGCTTCTACCGTTGCTAATGACGCACGCATTAGAGCGGATAATGGTTCTAAGATAGTTGAACAAGTGGTGATTAGCATTGCAGGAGTTGACCAACAAGCCACACAGCTGAAAGAAGATATGCAACAACTTGGTGCGCATGCCGATTCTATTAATACCATTATGAATGTAATTTCTGATATTGCTGACCAAACAAATCTCTTGGCCTTAAATGCTGCCATTGAAGCGGCTCGTGCTGGTGAAGCTGGGCGTGGATTTGCTGTGGTAGCCGATGAGGTGCGCAAGCTGGCAGAAAAAACTATGGAAGCAACTGTGGAAGTGGGTAACGCCATTAAGGGCGTTCAAAGTAGTGTGGAGAAGAATATGCTTAATGTGGACTCTTCTGTGCAAAATGTAGCTGAAGCCACAGAACAAGCTAGACAAGCAGGCACAAGCCTTACCGAGATTTTGCAGTTGGTTGACACTTCCGCTGATCAGGTACGCTCAATTGCCACTGCTGCTGAGGAGCAATCGTCTACTTTTGACGAAATTAACCAAAGCATCTCCACTGTAACTCAAAGTGCTAATACCATGTCCATAACCATGAGTGAAGCCGCACAAGCCGTTAGAGACCTTGCTGAACAAGCTTCGCGCTTGAATGAACTTATAGCGCAGTTACAAGCGCAAAAATAGTAATCATTTGACTTGGTAAAACTAAAACACCGCTGTTTATGTATAATAAACAGTGGTGTTTTTTGTGAAGATTTCCCTCTTGCCCACAAAGAAGGCCGCATAGAAGGCACAAGAGAAATGGTGGTGCATCCGCACTATGTCGTTGTCTATAGTGTTCTCAAAACAAAAATTAAAATCCTGCGTGTATTGCATACTTCTTTGCAATGGCCTTAACTAATGTATATGAAAACTGAAAAGGCTTTCAAAATTACCACATCCCACGCAATGCACCACACAATGGGCAAGGTATTTCCGTCCAATCATCGTTTGGCTCTGCTTTCATATAGTAACTACACATTGAACACGTTATCCAATACTCTTTACCGCTAGTGTTTACAAAGCGGTGGTCAAAGATTTGTTGCCATTTTTGCAGTCTACGTAGAAAATCATTTGATACCATTTGAATATTCTTAAAAAGTGCTGCGTTTAGTGTATCATCCCTAAATTTAATCTTGCAGACTGCGTTTTCAAGCTCTACTAATAATGACAAACCTTCTTTGACCATTTCGTCCTTTTCTTCTGGTTGCTCAGTCAAGCTAAATAGTGGCACGTTATCAACAATAATGCGGCTTCCTGCGGTATGGCTACATAAAATGTCGTGGTGTTTTTGACTGTGTGCAGCCATCTCACGCAGTTTAATAGCCCATGTTATACTGTGCGGGTACATAATGTTGCTTATCTGGCTGTAAAGGCATACTGCTTGGGTTTTGAATGTGATTAACTTGCCCAGTTCCGATAAATTTTGTAAATTTTGCATGATAAATCTCCTTACTTAAAAAGGTTATGTTGTGGTTAATAGAATTAAGTTTTTGCTCTTGCTCTGCGTGTTTTTTGCGAGCTAAACGAGCTAATCGCCTTTCCTCAGGCGTTTTTCTTTGGCCTTTGACCGTGCGAGGCGGTTTTGGCGTATCGTTGGGGGGGAGGCTTTGCAAAGTATGAGTGCTTGCAAGCAATTCTTGTTCTGCTTCTTCTCTTAGTAATTGCTTACCTTTGGCTACTACGTTTTGTGGCTTGATTGCCATATACTCTAATCCATGTGCTAATTCTTTGGCATACTGGGGTAATTCCGCACTACTTGGACAACCAATGGTTTTGGCTACATCTTCAAGTATCTGCTCCAAAACTTCTACACGATTTTTTGCTGAATTCAGTATTCTTTGAGCGTTCTCTTGCCATGTTTTACAATGTGCTTTGGCGGCAGCAAGGGCTTTTTCTTTGGGAACAAGGCTGCCTTGGGGGGCATTTACTAAGTCATCAGTCGTGGTTTTAAGATTTTTGGCTAATTCAGCACGATAGGTTGACGGTGATTTATGTTTACGGTTTTGTCTATTCTTAACACCACGCACAAGGCTATGTCCCCAAGCCGCCATGTGTTCAGCATATGAAGTTTGCTTCTTACCCCATCTCCGCTCACTTGGGGGGAGGTCTTTTTCTCCCCCTCTTGGTTTGCCTAGCACGGCGGCATAGTTAATTTTGCGTACAGTTTTCTTGCTGTGTTGATTACCTACGACACAATCAGCTATAGGGACAACGGTTATGTGTAAGTGTTCTGCTTCCTCATCCCTATGCCAATGGCAACTAACGACCTTGCCGCTACCCTTATTATCAAACTCGTTTAAAGCCCACTCAAGCGAATGAATAGCCCATTTTCTGCGTTCATGCTCTGACAAATTCTCAAAAAATTCTTTGTTAGCTGTCATCATTATTTCGCCTGCTACTGGTCCATTCTTGGAGGCACGGGGATATTGTTTCAAAGCATCTTCAACATCTTTTTCAATATCACAATAACCAAGTAGAACTTCATTTAAATGTGTTCTTGATTTGTCAATATGTTCAAGGTCGCCACCTTTTCTTGCATTATGTTCAGCGGCTTGTTTTACGCTATGTTTTCTTGGACCAGACTTTTCATAAAGCGGTTGAACTCGTAGTACGGTGCTGTGCATGTTTTTACCTCCTTTTTATAAAATTTTTGATTGCATATTGTAATTTTTCCCCCTGCCTTTTGCTTTGGGGGGGGTGCAGCGGGGTTTACCCCCTGCCGAACTAAGCGTAGCGGGGATAGGCAAGGCGAAGCCTGCCTGTCCTAGTGAGTAAGGACTGGCAGAATTACCTTTGTAAATATCTAGTCGAAGATTGGCCTTTTGTTCCATTTTTTGACATGGCAATTTCACATAATTTGGTGGAGTATTTTTGTCCGCAAGTGTGCATTGAGCTTGTCTCTCATTATGTACGCTGTTGGAGTTTGATTTGATTTATTACTTCAAATATTTCATCAGCGGCCCAAGCCTTTCTATAGCCAGTAATGCTATATGGCTTTGGGTAGATACCTTTTTGCATGCCCCTGTAAATGTAGATTTGCCAATGGTTAGCAATGCACATACTTGATTTAGGGTTAAAAAACCTTGTAGTACTAAATTGTTATTATCCGTAGGGACTAAATTTAATGTAGTATTCATATGAGAAAACCTCTTTTCAGTATTATTTCGCATATACCTTATCGCGTTAAAAAGGTTTTGTCAAGTAACCATCTAAAATAATTTATAAAATAACAATTTTTATTTTTTCTAACAAAAATTATTGCTGCCTAACAAGAACGTTCTGACGTTTTTCCCGCCAGAACTCTAACTCTTTATTATAGTACATTAAAATTACAGCATCGCATTAAACTAGCCTTGCTAGCTAACTATGTAAAATTACAACAAAAGAGCAGTTTATTTTCTAACAAAAGTTATTGCTCGCTAACAAATATTACTGGGCTCTAACAAAAAAGCTCTGACATTTTACCGCCAGAGCTCTATTTTTTCTGTAATATATTAAAATTACAGTTTTAATTTTTAACAACTTGCCTAATGCTTATCAGCTTTTTCTCGCAATTCATCTAAGAAATTTGCATACATTTGCATCATTTGCTGCCGTTCTTCAAAATATGACCGTAAATGTGTTCGGTTGTACGAATTTTTTACTTTGTTTTTTTCTGTATGGGCAAGTTGGAACTCAATTACGTCACTACTAAAATCTTTAAAGTGTTTATGTTGATGTAAAAGAGTTGAAAACATACCTCTAAAACCATGAGTACAAAACACATCTTTGCTGTGAGAGTTGCTTTTATAGCCCATTTTACGCAAAGCCATAATAAGGGCATTGGTGGAAATAGGCTTGTTAGGCTTTTTTATGGAACAAAATAAAAAGCTATCTACTCTTGGCAATTGTTCCAAGAGTGCGACTGCTTGTGACGATAAGGGTACAAGGTGTTCATGCTTCATCTTCATTTTATGAGCAGGAATAACAATCTCTTTTCTTTCAAGGTCAACATCATCCCATTCAAGATTACATAATTCACCAGAACGCAAGGCAAGGTATGGAGCTAGCTTTATAGCTATCTGAACTTGCAAATAGCTTTGGTCATAATTCGCAAGTTTGAGCATAAGTTCGCCTATCTCTGCGTCTGTCATTACTTGGTAAAGGGTCTTTTCTCGTGAGTTGGGTATTTTTCTAGAAAGCTTTTGCAAGCGTAAAATAATACTTAAATTTTCTTCGCTTAGTAGATTTCTTTCATATGCGTAGTCATAAACACCTTTGAAGATACAGCACACTTTTTCAGCGGTTTCATATTTTTCCAAGGCAATATTTTTCTTCACACAATCTTCTATTTTCTCAAAATGTATGTCATTTATTGATGTTGTTGCATCAAAAAAAGGTAGAATATGCTTACTAATGCGTAAATTTTGACGCTTTCGGTTTTCTTCGGTCCAATGCTTGAAGTCAACTTTTTCTTGGGCAAAGTCATCAATAAGCTTAAAAAAATTACTTTCGGTATGGACTTTTTTCTAACTGCTTCTGCTCGTGAATTTCTTTTTGCTTGGCTTTATGCAAGTTCCCCACGGCTTGGACTTGGTGTTTTTGGGTTTGAGCTTCAAGCATTGCTTGGGCCAAAGTAAAAAAAGGGTACTCACCCAATTTAATCTTTGTCCTTCGTCCACCTACTGTATATCTAAGCGTGAAGATTTTTCTGCCATTTGGCCTAACGGTAATGTAAAGATTGTTGCCCAAGGGTTCATCATATGCTTTGTCCTTAGAGCTTAATTTGCGGATTGTCATGTCTGTTATTTTAGCCATTTCCCCTCCTCTTTTTTAAGAGTATAAATAAAAATGAGTACCGCTTCAAGTACCACTTAGCATGGGATATGACTGTTTATTGTGGGAATGTATGGGAATAGAAAAAGCCCTAAGTCTTTATTTTACTTGACTTAGGGCTTAATCATGTTCTTATTTTTATTATTCAGTGGTGCGAGAAAGGAGAGTTGAACTCCTACACCTTGCGGCGCTAGGTTCTAAGCCTAGTGCGTCTACCAGTTCCGCCATTCTCGCACACTGTGAGGGTAGTATTTAGAGGTATTATGCATTATTGTCAAGCGAAAAATCAATTTGTAGTTTTTTTTTGCTGTGAGTAATTGTTGTAGGGCTGAATTGATTTTAAAATTAGCTATTATGAGTGGAATTTTTTTGTAAAGTAAAATGACTTTTAAAAGTTACTTTTTTACTAGGGAAAGGCCTGGAAAAATGTCCTGCTGCAAATTAGGATTGAAATTAAGTTTTAATTTTTTTTAGAGTTTAATTTTAAATTATTTAGGTAGTTATGCTTGATTGTTCATAAAAATTATTAAAAATATGAAAAAAATTTGAGGCAAAATGACACATAATTTCAAAAGGCTAACGGAGTAATGCGGCTTTGCGGAGCATGGCTTTTTTTCTCGGTTTAGTGTATATTTCTAAAAGTTAAATGAATACGAATGTTAGGGCATGAATGCTTTTTGTTCATGTCATTTTAAGTGGTAGCTTATGCTGCCATTGTTATTTTTTTATTATAAGGACAAATTTTATGATTCCCATGCCCAAAAATCTTCCCCATCCGGCTATTTCAGCTAACACTGAGGTAGTTCTTAAAAAACGTTATTACCACACTGACCCAGATACGGGGAAAGTTGAAGATGCACGTGATTTATTTTGGCGTGTGGCATCATCCGTAGCTAAGGAAGAGAAGAAGTATTCCAAATCTCCATACAAAGCTGAAGATTTGTCCCGCGAATTTTATAATATGATGACCGAATGGAAGTTTTTACCAAACTCCCCAACCATCATGAACGCTGGCACAAACCTAGGCCAGCTTTCCGCTTGCTTTGTGCTACCCATTGAAGACTCCATCGAAAAAATCTTTGATGCAGTTAAATATGCGGCTATGATTCATAAATCTGGTGGTGGTACTGGTTTCTCATTTACGCGTATTCGCCCACAGCAAAGCCGTGTTGGTTCAACTGGTGGCGTTGCCTCTGGCCCAGTGTCATTCTTGCGTATTTTTAATACTGCTACTGAGCAAATTAAGCAGGGTGGAACACGTCGTGGCGCCAACATGGGTATTTTGCGTATTGACCATCCAGACATTTTGGAATTCATTAGTGCTAAGGAAAAAGAGGGTGATTTTAATAACTTCAACCTTTCTGTGGGTCTTACCGAAGTATTTATGAAGGCCGTGCAAGATGATACAGAATATCCCCTAATTTCACCACATAATGACCAACAAATGGGTTCATTGCGCGCTCGTGAAGTTTTTGACCTCTTGGTAAATAAAGCTTGGGCTTCTGGCGATCCTGGCATTGTGTTCCTTGACCGTATTAATCGTGACAATCCAAACCCAGACCAAGGCGAAATTGAGTCCACCAACCCTTGTGGTGAGCAACCATTATTGCCTTACGAAGCTTGTAACCTTGGCTCCATTAACCTTGCCCAATTTGTAAATGGCGTTAAGAGTAAAGATCAAGACAAACCAGTTGACCAACGCATTGATTGGAAAGAGCTTGCAAGAGTTGTACATTTGTCCGTGCGTTTCCTTGATAACGTTATTGATGCTTCACGCTTCCCCTTGGATTTAATTACTGAGCGTGTGCAGAAAAACCGCAAAATCGGCCTTGGTGTTATGGGTTTTGCTGATATGCTCTTTAACTTGGGCATTGCCTATGACTCACCAGAAGGCCTAGCCCTTGGTGAAAAGGTTATGGCTTTTGTAAATGATGAAGGCCACAATGCATCCAAGGAATTAGCTAAAGAACGTGGGGCATTCCCATCTTACCCAACATCTATTTTTGCTAAACGCAAGCAAGGGCCCTATCGTAACGCCACTGTTACAACAATCGCACCTACTGGTACATTGTCAATTATTGCAGGTTGTTCTTCTGGTGTTGAGCCATTGTTTGCCCTTTGCTTTACCCGTAATATCCTTGATGGTGAAAAGCTTGTGGAGGTTAACCCATATTTTGAGCGTGCCCTTGCAAATGCTGGTGCATATAGCGTTGAACTTATGGAAAGTGTTGTGGCAAAAGGCTCCATTCAAGAAATGGAATTCTTGCCAGCTCACATGCGTAATGTGTTTGTAACCGCCATGGATATTAATCCTGAATGGCATTTAAAAATGCAAGCTGCCTTCCAAAGACATACTGACAATGCAGTATCTAAAACCGTAAACCTACCAAATTCTGCCACTGTGGAAGATATTTATAATATTTACTGGATGGCCTTTGAAGAAGGTTGTAAGGGTGTTACTGTTTACCGTGATGGTTGTAAGTCTGTGCAGGTTTTAGCCACTGGTGAAGGCCAGAAAAAGCAAGACGGCGTTCAAGACGGCGTTGTTGATAAATCTGGCAACGTGCGCAAACGCCCTGACGTTGTGCGTGGCTTTACACATAAAGTGCAAACTGGTCTTGGTGGTTTATATCTTACTGTTAACGAAGTTGATGGTCAGCCATTTGAGGTGTTTGCAACCATTGGTAAATCTGGACGTTCAACCACTGCAAAGGCCGAGGCCATAGGCCGTTTGGTGTCCTTGCTACTACGCTCCGGTGTTAGTGTGCGTGAAGTTGTTAGCCAAATTAAAGGCATTGGTGGGGAGCATCCAGTCTTCCGTGGCAAGGGTCTTTTATTATCAATTCCTGATGCCATAGCTTGGGTGCTTGAGCGCAATTACCTAAATGGTGCCACAGTGAATGATACCGTGATTTCCTTAGATGGTAGCACCTGCCCAGAGTGTGGTGGTGAGCTTATATTCCAAGAAGGTTGCCACATTTGCCAAGCTTGTAGCTTCACTAAGTGCGGTGGGTAACTAAGTTTGGATAATACAACTAAAGGGCTTTGCGCAGGTTGCGGCCAGTGCTGCCTTAAAGGCGGCCCTTTGTTACATATAGAAGATATGCCTCTTGTTCATGGGGGGCATATCTTTTTTTCTATGCTTGTGACCTTGCGCAAAGGTGAGCTTGCCCATAATGGAGTAAATAATACCCTTGCGCCACTTAAGGCAGAAGTCATTAAAATTGCTGGCACACAAGAGCAAAAATACCCTTGGCATTGCGTCTTGCATGATGATTCTGGTTGCAAATTATATCCTTTGCGCCCAGCTCAATGTGAGGCACTTTTTTGTAGGGATACCTCAAAACTTGAGGCCATGTATCAACTAAACTTAGCTACAAGAGAGCATTTGCTTGCTAAGGCCCCTGCAGGTTGGCTTGAGCTTGCTCATGCACATGAAGAAGAATGTTCTATTAATGTTTTGGCAGATTTATTGAAGGATTATAAAAAATCTAGCGCAGATATTTTGCAGATGGTGCGTTATGATAGGGCCTTTCGTGAGCTTTGTGTGCAAAAGGCCAACATGCCAGCCGAGGCTTTAGACTGTGTGCTTGGGCGTGAGTTAGAGCAATTTTTACGCAGTCTTGGCTTTGCAGTGCAGGGTGAAAACCTTGTCATGGTCAGTAAGAGCAAATTTATTTTATAGTTTTTTCATTTTCTATTTTTTAAATTTACCACGTTTTTTAAAGGTATGCTTTTTAGTTGCATGCTGTTTATGGGCAGTTTTTTTGCCGCGTACTAATCCTAATGTAATTTCTAAGCGTCCGAGGTTTACCTCTATTAGCCTTGTGCGTATGGCTTGCCCCAATTTGTAGCATTGCCCGTGCATAACGCCAGTAAGCTCTTGCCTTTCTGGATCATATTCAAAAAAATCATCCCCAAGGTCACGAATACGAATCATGCCTTCCACGGGCATGTCGTTAAATTCCACAAAAATTCCAAAATCTGAAACTCCGCAGATAATACCCTCAAATCCTTCGCCTATGCGGTTTTGTAATAATAATACAGCAAGGCGTTTTGCCATTTCACGCTCAGCTTCAATGGCGGCTCGCTCGCAACGATTAATTTTATCACCAAGTATAACAAGCTTTTGCTCGCTGGGTATGGCAATGTCATCAAGACCAAGGGCAAATTTTAAGGCTCTGTGCACCACCACGTCAGCATAGCGGCGAATGGGTGATGTAAAATGGCAATAATTAGTGGATGCAAGGCCAAAGTGTCCTGTATTTTCAGGGTAATATCTAGCTTGTGGCATGGTGCGAAGGGCCAAGCGGCTCACTAAAAATTCTTGCGGGCTTGATTTTGCAGCATGCAAAATACCTTGCAGGCTTGAGGCTGTGGGCTTTTTGGGCACATTGTCAGCTAATGTTGTGGTTTTAAGCGTTCTAAATAAACCGTCAAGGTGACTGGCATCAGGCTCTGGATGTATGCGATAGAGAAATGGTGTGTTTTTTTCCGTCAAAAATCTAGCCACAGCTTCATTGGCGGCAATCATGAATTCTTCAATAATTTGATGGGCAAAGTGTATTTCTTTTTTAATGATTTGGGTAATGCGCCCTGCATCATCAAAAACATATTCTGGCTCAGGCATATGAAAATCAAGGCATCCTCTATCCACACGGCACTTTGCTAAAATACGGGCCAAGCTTTCAGCCTGCACAAGCATGGGGAATATTTCATGGCCTCGTTCTTCTTGCATAAGCGTAGCTTTTGCTTCAGCTTCATTATCAAGCACAAGGGCCTTAACTTGGGTGTAGGTTAGGCGCGCGGCAGAACGGATAAAGGCATTGGCAAAGCGGCTTTTTAGCACGGTGCCAGTATCATTAAAATATAGCTCTGCCAGCATAACAAGCCTAATTTCATGCGGATTTAGACTGCATAGGCCAGTGGATAAAGCCTTTGGTAGCATGGGCTCAACAGAGCGAGGAAAATACCATGAATTACCCCTAACTTGAGCCTCTCGGTCAAGGGCGGAGCGTGGGCGCACGTAATGCGTGACGTCTGCAATGCCCACACGCAAGCACCAGCCATTATCTAGCTTTTCCACATGTATGGCATCGTCAAAATCTTTTGCTGTTTCGCCATCAATGGTGACAAAGGGTAGGTGGCACAAATCTTCGCGCCCTTGCAAGTCAGCATCTTGCGGAGTGGGGGAAAGGGTGTTCACTTCTTGAAGTACTGCGTGAGGAAATTGAGCAGGTGCTTCATGATTTAGCTTAACTAAATTTTCTTGCACGGCTATGTCTTCTTCATGTCCAATGCTGGCAATGGCTTCAGCTGTCCAAAGGTCAGAGGCTAATTGTTGCAAGGGTTTTACTCTTAATAATTCCCCACGTTTGGGCATTATTTCTAAATTGCTCGCGTCTAATCTTAACAACATGGGAAAGCGCGGGTCAGCAGGCTTACAAAGTATAAACTGCGAGCCGTGTTCTTTTTCCTGATGTAGCATGCGCACAGTAAGCTCTTGAGTATTACGCTCAATTACTTCAACTATGCGTCCTTCTGGTTTGTCGCTATCCCTTTTGCCACGTCTGCCAGGTAGCAGGGCAACACGCACTGTGTCATTGTGCCAAGCTTCCCCAGCTTGGGATGGATGAATAAATACTGAAAATGACTTGGGCTTTGTATTGTTTTGGCCTTGTTTTGGCGGCATATCAACATAGCCAACACCTGAACGCTGCACACTATATTTACCAACCATGGTACGAACTTGCGAGCTTGAAACCCATTGTCCACCATGCATGCGCAAAATACTGCCTTGCTCTGCCAATTCATACAACAGGCTTTCTAATTGCTTTTTTTGCTTACGAGCAAAGCCACCAACTCGTAAAATTTGATCCAATCGCATGGGCTTTTGCCCAGCTTTCAATAGGTCAAGTAATGTGCTAGCGCAAAGATCTTGGCTTTGTGTAAGTTGGTTAGCCTTTTTGCCGTGAAGTTTTTTTGGCTTGTAGCCCATTTTAGTACCTTTTGACTTATAAAATCATTAAAAAAATAAGGCTTTTCAAACCGACATAATCAGTTTGAAAAGCCTGTGTCTATTTATCTACAAATGCAGTATTAATCCCTGTTGCCACCAAAAAGACGCAACATCATAATGAAAAGATTAATGAAATCAAGATAAAGAGTTAAAGCACCAAGGATTACACCGCGGCGCACGGCTGTACCGTCAGAAAGTGGAGCATTAGCGCCAAATTCTTTAATTTTTTGAGTGTCATAAGCAGTTAAGCCAGTGAATATAAGCACACCAACAGCACTAATCACAAAGTCCATCATGGCACTTTGTAAGAAAATATTAACTACCATGGCAATAATTAAGCCAATAAGGCCCATCATTAAAAAACTGCCCATGCTGGTTAAATCACGCTTGGTAACCATTCCATAAACGCTCATGGCAAGGAATGTACCTGCTGTAACCACAAAGGCGTTAACTATTGAACCCATAGGGTACACAATAAAAATGCTAGAAAGGGTAACACCTGTGAGGGCTGAGTAAAGCATAAAAAGGCCAGTGGCAGTTGCTGCAGACATACGTTGCACGGCGGATGAAATGCCAATAACCAAGCCAAATTGAGCTATAACAAGTGCAATAAGCACAAAAGAATTACCAAAAATTAAATTCATGGCGGCTTGTGAATTGGCCACCATCCACGCAGTTATAGCTGTCATACCAAGGCCAATGGACATCCATTGATATACTTGACGCATAAAAATTGAAGCAACACTGACGCTGTGACTAGCAACAGTACGACTAGTTTCCATAAAAAAACCTCCAAGCACCGCAAAGCGGTTAATGTTTAATCTTGTATCATTAATATAAGGTCACATGGGCTAAAAAGCAAGGGCTTAAAATTTTGCTAATTTTAATTTGTTAAATTTATAATGGCACATAAAGTGCATATAGCTTTATGTTTTTTAATTATTTTGACTATAATAAAGCATGGAAAATGTTATGCAAGAAAAAACAACAAATAATTCATCTATTTGGCGAAGGCTTGGGCCTGCCTTAGGCTTTATGCTAGCCTTGGTTGTGCTTATGGTTTTCTTTTATGATACTGAAAGTAAACAGCCAATCACTGCCGCGCAAAACACAGCTAAAGCCCGTTATTATGTGGCTAAGGACGTTTTTGAAAAGTTAAAGCAAAAAGATGACGTCAGCCGTAAGCAGTGGGATAGTTTGGCAAAAGAGTTTTATGCTATTTATGATGAGTATGAAAATTGGCCCAATCGCCCTGCGGCTTTATTCCGTAGTGCGGCAGTGCTACAAGCGCTTGCGCAAAGCACTGGGGATGATGACGACTACGTAACAGCCATAAATTATTATATTAAGCTTGCCAATGAATTTAAGCAAAGTCGCCTTGCTGATGACGCTCTATTACAAGCGGCTTTATTGCAAAGTAAGCAATTAAAAAATGATGATAACGCACTTCAATTATTAAAATATATACGAATTTCATTGCCCAAGGGGGATATGTATAGTTCAGCAATTGCATTTGAAAAAAGCTTGAATTCAAAAATACAAGCGTCAAAAAAACGACCAGCCGTGGCAAACGTTGCTTTAACACAAGTTACTTGGTCAACACTTGATAAAAATACCGTTCAAATTACCGTTGCTTTGAATAAAAATACCACTTGGCGTATTGCTAAGGGCAAGGCCAATCAGCTTTTGCTCACCATGGATAATACAACACCTGACAAAGGCGTGCATGATGGAGCAAGAGTTAAAAATAGCGTGCTTAAGCAATTAGCAGTGTTACGCCAAAATAAAGGTAATACTGCCCTGAAATTTGATTTTGAAAATCTATCTAATTATCATACAAAGATTGAAAAAAATCCGTTTAGAATTGTGCTAACCGCCACCGCAAAAGTGATAAAAGAAGAAAAGCAAAGCCAGCTTGCATTGGTAAATAAGGCAAAGCCTAAAGCCGCAGTGCCTGCAAAGCCACAATCTGTAGCAAAGGTAGAGCCCAAGGCCAAGCCCATTGTCAAAAAGGCAGAGGTCAAGGCTAAGCCAACAGTTCAAAAAACAGAGCCTAAGGCTGTTGCAACAAACACAAAGAAGGCAAAGCCACAAACACAAAGCCAAACGGTTAAGCCAGTAGTTAAGCAGGCGGTTAAACCGGCAGTTAAGCCCGCTACTAAAACCACTGTAAAGCCAGTTGTAAAGA
>CAYJCI010000014.1:0-3922 GCA_964368595.1 uncultured Desulfovibrionaceae bacterium | reverse complement strand
TAAGCCCGCTACTAAAACCACTGTAAAGCCAGTTGTAAAGACAGCTTCGCAAAAAGTTCAAGTGGCTTCAAAAGAGCCAACTGCAAAGGAATTATCAAGGCGTGTGCATAAAGCCAACACTGATAATATGGCTATGCAGCTGGGGCTTAATTTACAAACAGTTTATATAGATGTTGGGCATGGTGGGCGTGACCCTGGTGCCATTGGTAATGGCATTGTGGAGCGAGATATAGTGCTTGATACAAGTTTGCGCTTGGGTAAGATACTCAAGGCCCATGGTCTTAATGTTGTGTATAGTCGTTCAAATGACGTAACTGTGCCTTTAAGTTCAAGACCAGCTAGAGCCAATAATTCAGCCGCGGATATTTTTGTGTCAATCCACATTAATGCTAATGAAGATAGGCGTATACATGGATTTGAAACTTATTTCCTAAATTTTGCCAAAAATAGCCAAGCTGCCCAAACTGCGGCTTTGGAAAATGCAACTAGCGACCGTAAGCTTGGTGACATGCAAAGCTTGCTTGCTAAAATGATGCTCAATGTACGCACCACTGAATCAAGCGATTTGGCGGGTGATGTACAAAGTGCAACCATGGAAAAATTAAAAAATAATGGGTTTAATACGAGAAATGGGGGCACACGGTCAGCACCGTTTCACGTATTGATTGGTACAAATATGCCTGCCATCTTGGTGGAGCTTGGATATTGCAGCAATAAAGATGAAGCAAGTAAGCTTAAGCAAGCTAAATATAGAAATATTTTAGCTCAAGGTATTGCAGATGGCATATTGTCTTATAAAAAACGCTTTGAAAGGGTGAAAGGAATGCACTTTGCCTTGACGAGCAATAACGATGATGCTATGTAATCGCAGTTATTGATGACTTTTATATCGCACCATAAGGAGTTTTGATATGCGTAAGGTTCTTGGATTAACAGTTATAGCCCTTTTGATGATGACAAGCTTTGCTTTTGCTGAGGTAAAGATTGGCGTTGTGGACATGCAAGAAATAGCAACCAATAGCGACCCAGCTAAGGATGCTAAAAAGAGAATGGAGTCCAAATACGGTAACGAAAAAAAGCAAATTGAAAAGCAAGGTCAAGAACTTCAAAAGAAGGCTGAAGCTTTAAAGAAAAATAATAGCGAAGAAAAGCAAGTTGAGTTCATCCGCCTACGTCGCGAATTTGATGAAAAGACCCGCGCATTTGCTCGCAAAGTTGAGCAAGATGAAATTAAAATTCGTCAAGACATGGTTACCATCGTTTTCCGCGCAACTGCTGACGTGTCCAAGCGCAAAGGCTTTGACTTTGTTGTAGACGTTGTTGCTGGTGGCGTTTTATATGCTCAGCAAAGCATGGATTTAACAAAGGACGTGCTTGCTGAAGTTAACAAGCTTTGGAAGTCTGGCGACTATAAGAAAAAATAGTCCCAACCTTTTGCTCTGATATTTTGTCCCCGGCTCCCTTATTGGGAGTTCGGGGGTTTCTATATGCGGAGTTTAACTTTTTACAGCCTTTTAGTATTATTTTGGGGTTAGGAGAGAGATTATGTCACAAGATTTAGCGACTGCAATGGATATTGATAAAATATGTTCCATTTTACCGCACCGTTATCCTTTTTTACTTGTTGATAGAGTTTTAGAATGTGTACCAAAGTCACACATTAAAGCTTATAAAAATGTGACTGTTAATGAACCATTTTTTCAAGGGCATTTTCCTGGTCTGCCTATTATGCCTGGTGTTCTAATATTAGAAGCCTTGGCTCAAGCTGCTTGTATTCTTGGCCTTGCCGAGCTTGGCTTTCCTGAAGATAAACTGCTCCTTTTTGCTGGTATTGAAAAAGTAAAATACCGTCGCCAAGTTAGACCTGGTGATCGTTTAGATTTTGAATGCAAAAACCCACGCTGGCGTATGCAACTTTGCAAAATTGAAGTACGTGCTTTTGTTGATGGTCAACTTGCAGCAGAAGGTGTTATTACCGCAGCACTTACTAATAAATAAAGGATTGTTATGCATGACTTAACCATAGATAAATCACAATTATGTGAGGATGTACTTAGTCTTAAAGATAAAAAAGTACTTATTTTAGGCGATGTCATGCTTGATATCTATTTACAAGGCCATGCCGCACGCATCTCACCAGAGGCGCCAGTTCCAGTTGTTAATATAGCTACAAAAAAGGCTATGCTTGGCGGTGCTGCCAACGTTGCCCGCAATATTAATAGTATGGGTGGAGTATCAACTCTTGTGGGTGTTTGCGGCAATGGTCGTGACGGGCAAACGCTTGTGCAATTACTTAATGAGGCAGGTATAGCCAGCCAAATCTTTAATAGCTCAAGTAGGAGCACCATTGTTAAAACGCGCGTCATGGCACAATCTCAGCAAATGCTACGTTTTGATAAAGAAGATTGCCTTGAGCTTAACCAAGATGAAACTGAATTTATTTCTAAAAGCTTGCAAAGCCTTTTGCCAGCGCATGATGTCTTAATCCTTTCAGATTATGCTAAGGGCTTAATAAATATTAATATTCGTGAGCATATTCAAAATATTGCTAAATCAATGCCCAAAGCCCCTGAGATTTTGGTTGATCCAAAGCCAAATAATGCAGTGTGTTATGCTAATTCTTCACTCATGACCCCCAATAAAAAAGAAGCAGCTCAAATGGGGCATATCGAGCTTAATAGTCAAGAAAATATCATCCTTGCAGGCAGACGCATCATGGATGCATACATGTGCAAGGAATTATTAATTACCCTTGGGGCCGAGGGTATGGCGCTCTTTACAGCTGATGGCGCAGTTTGGAATATTGCACCAAGTGCTAAGGCTGTTTTTGATGTGACTGGCGCAGGGGACACTGTAATCTCCACCCTAGCCCTTGGGCGTGCGGCTGGGCTTGATATGATAACTTGTTGTATTTTAGCAACATATGCTGCAGGGCTTGTGCTTGAACATGTGGGTGTTGCTTGTGTTAATGCTAATGAAATTGTGCAGGTTATTGAAAATACGGCAATGCCAAAATGCGTGCGTTGGGATTAATTATGCCTGAGCATATTGTTAATAATTCACCTTGCTTAAACTCTGATTCCCCTAAAATAGTATCTTCTTGTCAAAATAATAACTCACCAAAGAAAGTTGCCCTTGTTCACTTTTGGCTTGTGAATATGCGTGGCGGTGAGAAGGTTTTGGAATCATTTTGTAAAATGTTCCCCAATGCGGATATTTTTACACATGTTGTAGATAAATCTGCCCTTTCTCCACTTTTACAAAGTCATAATATTTATAGCACTTTTATTCAAAAACTACCTTTTGCAAAAAAACATTATCAAAAATATTTGCCTCTCATGCCTTTGGCTCTTGAACAATTGGACCTTAGCGACTATGACCTTGTAATCTCAAGTGAATCTGGCCCAGCTAAGGGTGTTATTACTCATAGTCAAAGCACGCATCTTTGCTATTGCCATACACCCATGCGCTATTTGTGGGATTTATACCCTGAATATTTGGCCAATGCTTCATTTGCTGTACGCATGGGCATGCGGCTTTGCTTTCCATATTTGCGGTCATGGGATGTGCTTTCTGCCATGCGGGTAGATCATTTTGTGGCAAATTCGCGCACAGTTGCAAAACGAATTCATAAAACATGGCGTCGTGAGGCAAATGTTGTGCACCCACCTGTGGTGATGGATGATTATCAATTATCTACTGCAAAAAGAGAAGATTTTTACCTTTGTGTTGGGCAATTGGTAAATTATAAAAGAGTTGACCTTGCCATCAAGGCTTGTACCAAGCTTGGCCGGCGTTTATTGGTGGTGGGAGATGGTGAGGAACGTAAAAAATGGCAAGCTCTAGCAGGGCCCACTGTAGAATTTTTGGGCCGAATTTCTACTCAAGAAATAATTAAACTTTACGGAACTTGCAAAGCCTT
>CAYJCI010000013.1:0-22285 GCA_964368595.1 uncultured Desulfovibrionaceae bacterium | reverse complement strand
GCTTGGCATTTTTTCCAAAAACAAGATGTGGAATGGATTAAAAAACAAGCCATTGTACGTTACTTCCGTTTTGTTCCGTATACCCTTACTTTCACTTTACTTTCATATGCTTTTTATGTGAATGGCGGCTATTTTAATGAAGAAGTAGCAGCTGTGATTAATTTGCGTTGGCCTGCTGCCCTTATGCAAGGTAATTTATCATGGGGAGATGCCTTAATAAGTGGTGCATTTAAGAGTCTTTGGCAGGGTGATGGTAGCTACTTAAGCGTATTTTGGTGCATGCACATTATTTTCCTTGGATCTTACCTTTCATATGCTTTGCTTTTATTTTTTGCATCATCTAAAAAGCATTTATACATTTATTTAATAATATTAATTGTTTCTGCCTTTACCTTGCCTTGGGCAATGCCCTTTATAGGTGGTATTATTGTGGCAAGCATAGCTTGTAATGAGTTAAAAAATCCATCAAGCACAAAAAAACGCAAACTTAGAGGCTGGTTTTTATTTGTTATGGGGCTTACCCTTGGGGCAACTTTGGACGGTATTACCATTAACTCATACTGGCAAGATATCTTAAAAGTTATTAGTTCTTTATCTGTTTTATTAAGTCTTTTTTACTTGGATTACCTGCAAAAATTCTTTAGTCATAGATTCTTCATATCTGTTGGGAAGTATGTTTTTCCACTAATTATTATGCATAACATTGTGATGTTATCTATTTCGTCTTGGATGTTTGTGGAGTTACACGCACTTTATGGCTATAATATAGCCCTAGCTTTCACACTTCTTTTGGGTATTTTGCTAAACGCTATTGCAGCCGTCACTGCCGCAAGACTAATTGACCCAATTTGTATGTATTTATCCAAGCATGTTTACAATTTTTTCAAATAATTAATGGTAATATTTTATCAATTTATCAAGAAGTGTTAATCAATAAAAAGTCTTTATAACTATTTGTTTTAGTTGTAAAGAATTGTATACAAAGAACTGGACAAAAGCTTTATTTCTTGTTAGTTAGTTGATGGTTATTGGATAAACTATCCTAACTTTTTTGTATCTTACCATTATGGAGGACGGCAATGTCAAAAAAACAGCCTGCATCAAAAACTACTACCAGCAAAACTGATGTAGACATTACATCCAAGTTAATACTTAACGGTGCTGATATAGTTGCCATAGGCGAAAGTGCAGAACTACTTGTTGGGGGCAAAAACTATAATACCGCTCTTATTTCAGAAATTAAAGGCATACAAGCCCCACATTTTAGAGCCATATCCTCCATAGCTTTCCACATGCTTTTAGATGAAACAAGCGTTATTGCTTCTGTTATTCGTAGTGTTGTGGATAAAGAATATAAACGCATTGATTGGGAAGATTCAGAAATTAACCAAGACCCTGAGTTTTTACAAAAATTCGTGCGAAGCCTTGGCCGTATGATTCGTGAAGCTAGCCTTGATTTAAAAGACGTACGCATACCTTTGCGCACCTTTATTAACAACGTAGTTGATGGTTTTGCTACCTCTCCAGAAGGTATTGACCAACTCAGAAAACGCTCTGTTTTAGTGCAAGCTGCTATTTTGTCAGTAGAACTTCCAGATGCAGTTACTGAAGCTGTGCAAGAAGCCTATACTGACATTTGTAAAGAAAATGAAGGTGAGCTTGTGCCTGTAGCTGTTCGTTCCTCTGCGGCTGGTGAAGATTCTCGCAAAAAAGCCTTTGCAGGCTTACAAGATACTTATTTGAATATGGTTGGTGCTGAGAAGGTAACCACGGCTTATCATTGGGATTGTGCCTCAGCTTACAACCTACGCTCCATGACTTATCGCCGTGAAGCTATACTTGATGCCCTTGCTAAAGCTGAGGAAGTTGGCGATCAAAGTATTGCAGAAACAGCTAAAAAAGAATGGGCCATTGAGCATACATCACTTTCTGTATGTATGATGCAAATGATTAATCCAGTTGTTTCTGGTACAGCATTTTCAGCTGATACAGCCACAGGTTGCCGCGGCACTGCTCGTAAAGATTTGGTGAGCATTGATGCAAGTTATGGCCTTGGTGAAGCTGTTGTTGGCGGTAAAGTAACACCAGATAAACTTTATGTATTCCAGCGTGATGACGGCTCAGAGGTGGTAATTCGCCAAATGGGCTGCAAAGATATGAAAATTATCTACGACGAAAAGGGCGGCACCAAGGAAGTTGAAGTTCCTGAGCTTGAAGCCTTGCGCTGGGCACTTTCTCTTAGCCAAGCTGAGCTTGTTGCAAAGGGTGTTCGTGCTGTTAGCGAAGCCTATGACGGCATGATTATGGATACTGAATTTTGTATCGATGCCAAGGATAAATTGTGGTTTGTACAAGCACGCCCAGAAACTCGCTGGAATGAAGAACTTGAACAATTTCCAAATACTATCTTCATGCGCCGTCATGAAGTTGATCCAAAAGCCGCAGCCGAAGCTGAACTTATTATGGAAGGCAATGGCGCATCACGTGGTGCAGGGCAGGGCACTGTAAAGTATTTGCGTTCAGCCCTTGAGCTTAATAAAATTTCCAAAGGCGACATTCTTGCCGCAGAGCGTACAGACCCTGACATGGTGCCTGGAATGCGTATTGCTTCAGCAATTCTTGCTGACGTTGGTGGTGATACAAGCCACGCTGCCATTACCTCACGCGAACTTGGCATTGCCGCAGTTATTGGTATTCAACGTTTAGATAAATTGCGTGCTCTTGATAATACTGAGGTCACTGTTGATGGAACAACTGGCCGTGTTTATCGTGGATTGCTTCCACTGCATGAAGTGGGTGGCGAGATGGATTTATCTCAACTTCCAACAACTAAAACTAAGGTTGGCTTGGTGCTTGCTGACGTTGGTCAATCTTTGTTCCTTTCACGCCTTCGTGATTTGGAAGCATTTGAAGTTGGTCTATTGCGTGCAGAGTTTATGCTTGGCAATATTAGCATACATCCCGCTGCCTTAGAAGCCTTTGATAATGGAACACTTGAAGGTGTTGTTCAAAAGCACATTAAAGAAATGGACAACAGACTTTCTAAAGTATTACGTGAACAAATTGCCGCAGGCCTTGTAGTATCTGACTTAAAGATACGTGAGTATGTTGGCGAAATCACAGGCTTTACTAAAGAAATTAATGAACTTAATAAAGACGATAATAGCGTTGATCCAGAAGAAGTATTGTTCATGCATCGTAAAATGCGTGACCTTGAGCACAAGCTTGATGAGCATTTAGAAAAAGCCACAAGACGCATTGATATTATTAAAACCAGTGCTGACCTTAGCGACCACGTGCGCATTATCATGGGCTTTGATGATGAGCTTGCTCTACTTTCACCAACTGACCCTGAAGACATTAAGCGCCGTGCAGAAATTGAATCTGCCATTGAAAGCTACACTGAAAAGGTTAAAGACCTACCATTTGTTATTAGCGTGCTTGATAATATTAAAAGACTACGTGAAGAAGTGGGCTTACGTACTGGCCTTAAGAAAGAAATGGATGAAATGCACAATCTTATTGATAAGATGCGCACACTCATTAAATCTCGTGGCTTCCGTACAGGTAAAGAACATTACGTACAAACCCTTGCCCAGAACTTGGCCCTATTTGCAATGGCTTTCTATGGCAAGACCATTGTTTATCGTACAACTGACTTTAAGAGTAATGAATACCGTAACTTACTCGGTGGTAACCTCTTTGAAAGCATTGAAGATAACCCAATGCTTGGCTATCGTGGTGTTTCTCGTAATATTCACGACTGGGAAATTGAGGCATTTAAACTTGCTCGCGGTGTGTATGGCGGTACTAACCTTCAAATGATGCTACCATTTGTACGTAGCCTTGAAGAAGCTCGCTCCATGCGTCGTTATCTTGAGCAAGTACATAAGGTAAAATCTGGCGTTGATGGCCTAAAAATCATCTTAATGTCTGAAATTCCATCAAATGCCATTCTTGCCAAGCAATTTATTGAGGAGTTTGACGGCTTCTCCATTGGCTCCAATGACATGACGCAAATGGTGCTTGCTACTGATAGAGATAATGCAAGCCTTGGTCATATTTATGATGAGGAAGATCCAGCCGTTGTTTGGGCAATGCTTGTGACCATCTTCACCGGCCAAAAATACAGCAAGAAAGTTGGCTTCTGCGGTCAAGGCGTTTCTAATAGTCTTATTATCCGCGGACTTGTTGCCATTGCTGGTATTGCGTCAGCCTCTGTTGTTCCAGATACTTATTATCAAACTGTTAAAGATATTGCTGCCATTGAAGATGAAAAAATCACCACTGATAAATTAGGTGCATGGTTAATTAAGCAACATCACGACAAGCTAGCAGCATTGCTTGAGCAAGAAGGTTATGAACATATACTTAAAAAGTTCAATAAACCTGCGGATATTAGTGATTGGTATGAAGGTGAATTACAACGCCGTCACAAAAAGTTAAGAGAGCACCTTGATACACCAAAAGAAGCTTTCTACCGTGCTGAGCTACAAAGCTTCCGTAATAAGTATCATAAACCAACAATTTATGCCACTTGGGACTGGAACACCACAGTAAATGATGCTCTAAACCAAGCTGGATTTAAAAACTTTGCCGAACAAAAGAAAGCTTTAGAAGAATATCGCAAAATAAAATGGTAGAGTTATAGTTTAAGAATGAAAAAAGGGCCATTTAGGCCCTTTTTTTTTGAGTATTGACAAAGTCAATACGGTTAAAGCTTCATATTTTAATTTTCTCTGTTTACAAATTTTAGCCTTTAACTAAAACTTCAAGTAGTTCAATAGCATCTTTTTGTAATTTGCATAAATGCTCTTCATCTTTGAAGCTTTCTGAGTAAATTTTGCAAATATCTTCAGTACCAGAAGGGCGAATGGCAAACCAACCACTCTTAGTTGTAATTTTAACACCACCAATACTTGCATTATTAGCTGGGGCATGCGTTAGGATTTGCTCAATACCTTCACCACCAGCTTTAGTTATTTTTATTTGATCTTTATCTATATTTAAAAGAGCATTGCGCGTTTTTTCATTAGCAGGGGCGTCAAGGCGTTGATAGTGTGCTTCGCCATGTTTTTGCACAAGCTCAGCATAAATTTGGTCAGGAGCTTTGTCCTTGGCAGTCATTTCTGCAGCAAGTAAACAAAGCATAATTCCATCTTTATCTGTAGTCCAAGCTGTGCCATCGTGGCGTAGTATGGACGCTCCAGCACTTTCTTCACAGCCCATACCGCATGTACCGTCTAGTAGATAGGGTACAAACCATTTAAAACCAACCGGCACTTCAATAATATTTTTATTTGCTGCTTTGCCCACATGGTCAAGCATGGCAGATGTAACCAAGGTTTTGCCAATACCAACGTTTTGCCCCCAATTGGGTCGTGCTTTAAAAATGTATGAAGTAACAGCCGCAAGATAGTGATTTGGATTCATAAGGCCAGTTGGCGTAACTATGCCATGCCTATCGGCGTCAGGATCACAGCCAAATGATAAATCATAATCATTTTTAAGAGTTAAAAGGCCATTCATGGCATAGGGGGATGAACAATCCATGCGGATTTTGCCATCTTTATCACAGGGTACAAATCTAAAAGTTGGATCATATGCATTATTAACAACAGTTAAGTTAAGTTTGTAATGCTCTGCAATGGGCTCCCAATAATTAAGGCTTGCTCCACCTAGTGGATCAACACCAAGTTTTAAGCCAGACGCGGCTATGGCTTTCATATCAATTACATTTTCTAAATCTTTAATATAATTGCCCATCATGTCAAATTCTTGCACGAATGAAGAATTTTTTACTGCGCTAAGGTGCACTAGCTTAACATCTTTATTATCTTGAGAAAGTAGCTCATTGGCTCTATTTTCAATATTTTGAGTAATATTGCTTTCTGCAGGTCCACCATGAGGGGGGTTGTATTTAAATCCACCATCTTGAGGTGGATTATGTGACGGGGTAATAACAATGCCATCGGAAAGATTGGTTGGATTTTGCTTATTCCAAGTAATAATTGCGTGTGAAATTACGGGAGTAGGGGTAAAATCCCCATTTTTCGCAATATATACTTGAACTTTGTTAGCAACTAATACTTCAAGGGCAGAGCGGTATGCCGCTTCAGATAGCGCATGGCTATCTAAACCCAAGAAAAGTGGGCCATTTATTTGATTATTTTTGCGATAGTCACAAACTGCTTGAGCTATTGCATAAATATGCTCTTCATTAAAGTTACACTTTAAAGATGTGCCTCTATGGCCTGATGTACCAAAGCTAACACGCTCTGATGGATTACTTGGAGATGGAAATTCAGTATAATATGAAGCTATAAGCTTTGGAATGTCACAAAGCATATTGGGGGTGGGTAATTTACCAGCGTGTGGATGTACGGCCATTTTTCCTCCAATATAGTATTTTTACCGTTACTAATTTTAACTTTTTAAGGCAAACTCGCTTTGCACGTTGCAGTGTAAAAAATTACACTATGGCTAGGCGGTATGCCTGCTACAAGTCAACATAGTCACTTTAAGTAAAACTACTATAGGTATAAAAAAGCCCCAAATGTTGTACCAAATGGGGCTTTTATATAGAATGTTATTCTTTAATTATTTCTTAGCATTGTTGCCAAGTGGTACTGCCCTCAAGAAGGTATCACCACGACGCTTAATTTGCAACATCACTGCACCACGTTTGCTAACTTCTTTAATAATTTTTGCAAGGTCTTGGGTGCTCTTTATGGGAACCATATTAGCGGCTAAAATAACGTCACCTGAGCGTAAGCCGGCTTCTGCGGCAGATTTACCTTGCTCCACATCAACAATCAGTAAACCTTGGCCTTTTGGTGTTTCTAGCTTTTGTGCTTCATCTGCGGTTAGTGGACGCACAGAAATGCCAAGGTTTGCGGCTTCATGTTCTTTACCTGGAGTAGTAGAGCCACCACGTTGAGCGCTCAATTGATCTTGAGTACGTTCGCCAAGGGTTAGTGTTAAAACTTTCTTTGTCCCATTACGAAGCACGGTGACTTTAGTCTTACTGCCTGGTTTTTCAGCGGCAATGGCACGCAACAATTCAGATGAATCATCAACTTTTTTATCATTAACGGCAATAATTACGTCACCAGCTTTAATACCACCTTTGTCAGCAGGTTCTCCAGGCATTACATTGCCAATCAAAGCACCTTCTGCTTTATCTAGCCCAAGGGCTTTTGCTGTGTTTTCGTCAATATTTTGTATGGTTACACCAATCCAGCCACGGCTAACCTTTTTGCCACTTTTGAGTTGTTCGGTAATTTGTGCTGCCATAGAGCTTGGAATGGCAAAGCCAATACCCTGACCTGAGGCAATAATTGCTGTGTTTATGCCTACAACTTCACCAGCCATGTTTAGTAGCGGGCCACCACTGTTGCCAGGATTAATGGAGGCATCTGTTTGTAAAAAATTGTCAAATGGCCCAGCATTGATATTACGCCCTTTGGCGGAAAGAATACCCGCAGTTACAGTATGCTCAAGACCAAAAGGGTTACCAATGGCAAGCACCCATTCACCAACCTTTGCTTTGTCTGAGTCAGCAAAAGTCAAGAAGGGTAGTTGTTGCTTTACGTCAACTTTTAATAGGGCCATGTCTGTTTCTTCATCAGAACCCACAAGAGTTGCCTTTATCTCTTCGGCTTTTCCAGTTTGATCTTGAAGGGTTACATTAATAATATCAGCACCTGCAACCACATGATAGTTAGTTACAATATAGCCATCAGCTGAAACAATAAAACCAGAGCCTAATGAGCGCTGTTTGCGCTGTGGCTGTTGATTATTATGAAATTGGTCAAATTGCTCAAAAAATTTCTCAAATCCTGGAGGTACATTACGGAAAAATTCATTTAACCCGCGGTTTTGGCCTCTTGGTGAGGTTTTTTCAGTACCAATATTAACAACTGCTGCACCTGCTTTTTCTGCAAGTTCTGTAAAATCTGGTAAATTTGCATTAGCCATGTTCGCGCTTAAAAATACAATACAAAGGCTAAGGCATGCTGTAAGATTTCGTAATTTAATCATATATTCTCCTTATAGGAACATTACTTTAAACAAAAGCAATGCATAGTAGCGCAATGTTACTTACGCATATCTAATATAAGTTGCAATACATGCTATGTGAAGGTGTGGAATAAAAAAAATATATTAAAAATTGCAAGACTTTTATTTAATATACTGAAATAATAAAATTTATCTCAAATAAACTAATTATAAATTATACGGAAAACATTTTACTAAATTAAAACTATATATTATTTATTTCTATGTGCATAATAAATGATGTTATAAACAATAAACGGGTTCACGTCATAGAAAGGTGTAATTGATGACAGATTCAAACGATCAACAAACCATACTGACAACAGAATTCATCATACTTCTAGCAGTGACCGTGCTGACTTTTTCCATTATGTACGCGCCACAGCCCTTACTCTACACAATTCAAAATGCATACCCAAGTCACAGTGATGCAACCATTGCCTTGCTTATGACTGTTATTCTCGTCCCACTAGGCATTGCGCCATTAATATATGGATTTTTCTTAAGCTCTCTTGATACAAAGTTTGTTTTGCAATGCTGTGTGGCTTTACTCTGTATTAGCTGTGTAATTTTTTATTTTGCAAAATCATTCTACGTTTTGCTTGGTTTACGTTTAGTACATGGTCTTGTTAGTCCTGCCGTTTTAACGTGTATTATGGCCCATATTTCAGCAAAGTTTCAAGGAACACTTTTACAAAATGCTCTTGCTATTTATATTGCAACGACCATATCTGGTGGATTACTTGGGCGAGTCGTTGGCGGAGGAGTAGCAACACTTTTTGGTTGGAAGATGGTTTTTTTAGTATTAGCAGGCGCATTTTTATTATTATTCTTTGCCCTATCAAAGTTAAAAAAACGCTCAGAAAATGCATTTAAACCCATTAAATTTACAGAATTTAGTCAGATTTTTAACACTCGTGGCATAAAAAGGATTTTATATATTGACGGCTGTGGATTTTTTGTATTTGTAGCTCTTGCAACCTATCTACCATTTTTTCTAAATCAAATTAGTGATACCATGACAGAGTGGCGTGTTTCATTGGTTTATTTAGGTTATGGAATTGGTGTTGCTATAGCATTATATTCAAATAAAATTAGTATATTAGCTGGTAGTAGAGTTCGAGCTATTCGCCTTGGAATTGGTATTTACTTATGTGCTATGTGCTTGTTTTTTATTCCAAATCCAATTTACACATTCCTTGCCATGTTCATGGTCTGTACAGGGCAATTTATGGAACATAGCATAAGCCCAGGGCTTGTAAATCGTATGTGTGACAGGGATAAATGCGCGGTAAACGGTTTATATCTTTCAGTATATTATATGGGTGGGGCTATGGGGTCATACTTCCCAGGCTTTATATATGCCGCATGGGGCTGGAATGTGCTTATAATATGTCTATGTGCGGCTTTGGTAACAGTTTTAATTGCCACATGGGGTCTTGAAAAACATACACCTGTTCAATAAATATTGCTTGTAATTTACTGACTTATATTACCTAAAGAGTAGGGCTTTGGAAAGTATTTTAAGTTTTCCCAATTAATCTAAGCTTCGCCTGTCATGCGCTTAAGCTCTTGCTCACGCTCACTAGCATTTAATGCTACGCACTTTGTAAATGTTTTGCCATCTTGTTCAGATTTTGAAACATGAAAATGCCTTGCAGCATGGCTTGCCAATTGAGGCCAATGCGTAATGAGCAACATTTGTCGATTGTTCGCAAGTTTTTGTAGACGATCTGCCACCTTATGCAAAGTCATACCACCAATACCTGCGTCAACTTCATCAAAAATATATGTGGCATTTTCATGGGTAGATTGAATGCTTACAAGGGCCAGCAAAAAGCGAGAAAGTTCACCACCAGATGCAATTTTATCTAAGGGTTGTGGGGCTTGGCCTGGATTTGGGGCCCAAAGAATACGAGCCTTTTCATCCTCAATATCTGCCCAAAGTTTATGAGGATAAAAATCAATAATAACACGAACTTCATCAGAAAAACCTAGGCCAGCCAGAGCTTGTTCTAGCTCCAAACTAAATGATTTAGATGCATTACGGCGTAATGGTATTAATTTTTCAAGTGTTACTTTAAGTTTTTGTGCAATTTCTTCTTCAACCCGCTCAAGGCGCTTAAGATCAAGGGCGCAAGAATCGAGAAATGAAATGTTTTCAGTAATTTCAGTGCGAAGTTTAAGTATTTCTTCAAGTGGGCGATGCAATTTTCTTTTTAATTGAGCTAGTGCATATAGGCGTGATTCTAGCTTATCCATATCAATTTCAGAAGCTTGTGGAGCTCTACGCATGCGAGATTCCATATGCGGCAAAAGCTCACGTAAAGCGGATATAGCAGTTAAATCTTCAGTAAAACTAGAGTCATGCTGGCATATATTTTCAACTTGTCTTTCAAAATGGCTTAAAATTTCCAAAAGCCCAGGGCCATCATCACCATGCAATAAGCTTAAAGCTCTTTCAAAATTTGTCACTTGCTCCGAAACTTGCCTTGCCTCAGCTCTTAGGGCTTCAAGCTTTTCTTCTTCCTGTGGTTCGGGAGATACTTTATCAATTTCAGCTTGTTGCATCTCTAAAAGGTCACGCCTTTCTGCAAGTGTATTATATTTTTCTTGCATGGCAAGACGCTCAGCACAAACTTTTTGTAACTCTTGTAGTAGAGCATCTCTTTGTTCAAAAAGGCTTTTGTCCGCTACGGAATTATCAATTAATGAGGACTGATAGCTCTGCTGTAATAATTTTTGTTGCCCATGTTGGCTAGTGTGTACAATAAGGCTTGGGCGAAGCTCCCTTACTGATTCTTGTGAACTTAGGGCATCATTAATGTAAAGCCTACTGCGGCCTGTTTCAGCCACTAATTCACGGCGTAGAAATAATTCCTCACCATTATGAATAAATATGGCCTCAACTTGAGCTTTTTCATAGCCTTGGCGAACCATATCAGCCAACATTTTTTCACCTAATAGAAAATTAATGGCCTTTAAGATAAAGCTTTTGCCCGCACCAGTTTCACCAGTTAAAGCATTCATGCCATCGGCAAATTCAAGCTCCATATTTTCAATAAGAGCAAGGCCTTGTATTCTTAAAAATTCCAGCATAACCAACCTATATTAGCGTCTAAGTCTTGGGTCTAAAATATCACGCAAGCTTTCCCCAAGTAAATTATAACCAAGCACAGTAAAAAGAATAGCCAAGCCTGGGTATAAGGACATCCATGGGGCAATTTCCAATACATTTTTACCTTCTAGTAGCATATTACCCCAGCTTGCTATGGGCGGTTGTACCCCAAGCCCTAAAAAGCTTAAGGAGGACTCAATAAGTATCGCTCCAGCAATGCCTAAGGTTGCTGATACAAGCACGGGGCTTAAAGCGTTAGGTAGAATGTGAATGCCTATAATGCGCTTGCTAGATGCCCCACAAAGCCTTGCAGCGCATACAAAGTCACGTTCACGCAAACTCAAAGTCTCGGCCCTAACCAAGCGTGCAACCCCCATCCAAGAGGTAAAACCAATAACAATCATTATATTATTAAGGCTTGGCTCCAAAAAGGCAATAGTGGCAAGTATAAGAAAAAATGAAGGAAAGCAGAGCATTATATCAACGCCACGCATGATTACTTCATCCACCAAGCCACCAAAATAACCAGAAATTAGGCCAAGCAAAAGACCAATACTTATGGATATACCAACAGCAACAAAGCCAACCCATAGCGAAATTCGCCCGCCATAAAGCAAGCGGGAAAGCACATCGCGCCCCAATTGGTCTGTACCAAGAGGGAAGGCCTCGCAGGGGGCTAATAATATAGCATCAAGGTGTAGGGCGGTTGGGTCATATGGTGCAAGCCAAGGGGCGAGCAGGGCAGCCAAGGACATGATAAATACCAAACCAAAACCCACTATAAACATTAAGTGTTTTTTGAGCTTTCTGCCTAAAAATAGCTTTTTGTCTGGCATTATAAAACTTCCTTTGCAGTGCGAATACGAGGATCTGCCAAGCCATAAGCTACATCTGCAAGCACATTCCCAAGCAATGTAAGCACAGCTCCAAGAACCAAATTACCCATAATCATTGTATAATCACGCGCCATTACAGCCGTATAAAATAACTGCCCAAGGCCAGGTAAACCGAAAATTGACTCAATAATAACACTGCCACCAATAAGACCAGGTACAGAAAGGCCAAGCAGGGTAATCACTGGTAAAAGGGCGTTACGTAAAGCATGATGAAAAATAATTTTATTCGTGGGAAGGCCTTTTGCCCTTGCGGTTAAAATATAATCTTGCCTTAACACCTCAAGCATGGAGGAGCGGGTAAAGCGTGACATGCCGGCAATGCCTCCAATGGTGTACACAATTATGGGCAAGATTAAATGTGAAATTATATCCCAAACCTTTGCAAGAGGGGAGAGATGTTCATAATTTATAGACGTGAGTCCAGATATGGGCAACCAAGCGTTATCTATACCAAAAAACAGCATAAGCAACAGGGCAAGCCAAAAACCAGGCATGGCAAAAGCTAAAAATACTAAAATTGTTATGCCTTTATCTAGCCAAGAATTTTGCCTCCATGCAGATAATACGCCTATGGGAATGGCAATACTTAAAGTTAAAATTAAAGCAACAATGTTCATGCCTACAGTTAAGGGTAGGCGCTCCATAATTTTATCAATAACAGGCCTTGAATCTGAAGACATGGAGTTGCCAAAGTCAAGCTGTACAAGTCTCCACAGCCAATTCCCGTATTGCTCATATAGTGGTTTATCAAGCCCATATAAAGCTTCAAGGCGTTGTCTTGCGGCTTCACCGGCCAAGGGATTAAGGGTGGTTTCCATATCCGTTGGTGAGCCAGGTGCAAGATGGATAACAGCAAAGCTAATTACGGTAATGCCCCAAAAAACAAGCAACATCCACAAGAATTTGCGCATAATACGCAACATAATGGCTGAAATTTGTTTTGATGAGGTGATAAGCATAATGAATCCAAAAATTAATTACTTGAAGTCATCCAAGTACGAACATTTTGTACTTCGGTCTGCCATTTATTTGATAAACGCAATTTTAAAAATTGAGCGTAAAGGTCATCAAATAAACCTAGGCATAATTCCATAAGATAGATCTTTTCAAGTAAGAAGGCATCTGGGTCGTCGTCTTCGCCTTCTTTTTCAATCTTTGGGGTGCGTAATGCATTGCAAGATAAATCCTCAGCTCTAAGCGATACTTGCCAGTCAAGGTCATTTTGTTCAAAGCGTACAATGGCTCTTGTAACTTTTTTGCCAGTCACAAGGCCAAGTCTAGCTTCGCGCAAAGGGGAGAGTGAGCCAGAAACTGAAGCAGTTTCTAAATTTTCACCTTCTCCACCTTGTACCACAATGCGTTGCTCCATTGAAACAGCAAAAGGCACGCCCTTTTTGTCCATAAACTCTCTAGGCGAGGTGTCGCTTTTGTACCAAAGCCAAGTTAAAAATTCTTGGCCTAAAATTATATCAGTGCTTTCTCCAAGATATGTATTCATAATTACTCCGTAGCAAAATGCGTAGGCTCAAGGCGATCAAGGTGAGCTAGCTCAGCTTCATCTAAAATAGTCATGGCAAGGTTGTATGGTATCATTTGCTCAAGGTGCAAATCAAAGGTTTGGGTGAAATATTCAGTAAATATATCAATCATTTTACCTTGGGTAGATGCAAACCAAATAGTATTTGTATCAGTTGCCCAAAGGACATTAAATTCAGCAGGAACAGGTAAAAAACGACTACGCAGGCGTATAATAACTTGCTCTTTTAATTCTTTTTTACGTTCACGGCTAATAAATTTTTTGTTTTGCTCAATAAGGCTTTTATTTTCTTCCTTAAGAGCTAGAGCAAAATATTTCTTAATAACACCAGCAGGTATGCGTCTTGTATCTAATCGTAGCGAAAATACAATATAAGAGCCTTTTTGCGGTGGGGCAGTTTCCCATTGCATATCAAGCATATCTTCAAAAGATGTCCAGCCAAAGGCACGCTCAAGGGGTACGTCATCAATGTCTTGAAAAGCAAATTGCTTAAGCTTATCAGGTATTTGAGTCCATAAATCCTTTGGGACTTCGTCAATAATACGAAAACGCGTAAAACTACATGATGCACTTAATAATCCCATGAAAACTCCTTTCTTTGCATGCCAATTTTATAGTCATTGCAAAGTCACATATGGCTTGTCGCCATGTCGTCCATACATATACTTTGTGCTGGCTTACATGGCAAGCACAGGAAGGGTAGATTTTAGTATTTGTTTTATGCTTGATATTTTATTGTAATGCCACATAATGATAATTATGTAAACTTTACTAATTACAATTATGAATAATATAAATATGTTGCCAATTCAAGTTAAATAAGTAATTTCAAATTCCCATATTTTAATGGGTATATTACTAGCAAATCCTTTTAGAAAATTTACTCTTTTATTCTCTTTTGTTTTTTCCAATTGCGTACTATATTGCCCTCCAACAACAATATATATCTAAACATGACAGCGTCAATTTTAAGCGTAGAAAAAAAATTATGATGTTTTGTATGGATAAAAAATTTTAGGAGCTTAGAATGCCTCCAATTTATAACAAATTTGAAAAGCCAAAAAATAATAACAAAAAATCAAACAGTCACAAAAATTATAAATCTAGCAATAACTTTACTCGCGGTGAAGACCCTAAAAAACACCTCCAAACAGATAGCGCTAAAAATAATTTGGAACTTCAAGCCAATGACACTGTTCGAATCAACAAAGCTCTAGCAGATGCTGGTGTGTGTTCAAGGCGCAAAGCTGAGGAATACATTGCGGCTGGTAAAGTAACTGTAAATGGTAAATTAATTACAGAGCTTGGCTTTAAGGTTAGCCTGCAAGATGTGCTTTGCGTTAATGGACAAGAAATACAACGTGGTTCAAGTCGCTGTTATTTATTGTTGCACAAACCTGTGCAAACCATGTGTACAGCTTATGACCCAGAAGGACGCAGCACAATTTTTGATATTTTACCTGAAAAATGGCGTAATAAAAGGCTTTTTAGTGTTGGTCGTTTAGACTTTTTTTCTGAGGGTTTATTGATTTTAACTGATGATGGGGAGTTTGCTCAAAAATTGTCACATCCAAGCCATAATTTTACTAAAACATATCGAGTGCTTGTACGTGAAGAAGTTAGTGCTAAGCATTTAGAAATTATGCAAAAAGGCATGACACTTAAGGAAGGTGAAAAACTGGCCCCAGTTGAAGTGCGCGTAGTTCGCCCACCCAATGCCAACACCTCAACTACCCTTTTAGAAATGGTTTTAAGCCAAGGTATTAACCGCCAAATCAGGCGCATGTGTCGCGATTTGGATTTAACAATATTTAAGCTCATTCGTATTGCTCAAGGCCCAATATTATTAGATAATTTAGAGGTTGGTCAGGTCCGCGAGCTTACTAACGCGGAAATTAAAGCTCTTATGAAGCATTAAAATCATATTAAAAACTACTTAGAAAATGAATAATATATGATGTTTTTTACTTGAACTTATAGAAAGCGTGAGGTATGAGAAAAGAACTTACGAACATAAACAAGTTGAAAGTCATGGAAAATTCAAAAAAACAAGATAAATTAGCCACTTCTGAACCTACCCAAATATCTTTAGAACAGTATAATAAAGTTCTTGCAGAGTTAGAAGAAAGCCGTAAAAAGTTATCATTTTATGAAGCCATCATAGATGCACTCCCTATTCCTGCCTTTGCAAAAACTGCTGATGCAAAGTTTTGTGTCTTAAACAAAGCATATGAAGAATATTTTAATGTTAATAGCGAGCACTTAATTGGAAAATCTGTGCTTGATTTAGAACATTTATCCAAAGAAGATCGCAAAAAATATCAAAATGAAGATTTAAATGCCATTGAAAGTGCAACTGATTTGCACTATGAAACTTCATTTGAATTTGAAAACGGCCAAGCCGCCGCCATGTACTGGATTAATGGCTTTGCAAGCTCCGAAAATGAAAAAGGACTAGTTGGTGTTTTTGTTGATATTTCCAAGCAAAAAGAATTTGAAGACGACCTTGCAAGCAGCATTAGAGAGTTAGAAATTGCAAAAGATGATGCACTAACAGCTAGTGAGCGAATGAAGGCCATGCTTGATACCATGCCGTTAGCTGCTCAAGTCTGGTCCTCAGATTATGAAATGCTTGATGCTAGCCAAGAAACAGCAAGATTATTTGGATTTAAGACTCCGAAAGACTTTATAGAAAATTTCTCCACAATTGTTCCTGAATTTCAACCAAGTGGCGAAAGATCTGCCGACTTAGCCCAACAATACCTTACTGAAGCTTTTGAAACTGGGTATTTACGCAAAAAATGGACTCAGCTAAACACTGATGGTGATGAAATTCCACTAGATGCCATCTTTATTCCTAGTTATATTCGTGATGAAAAGGTTTTACTCGTATTTTTAAGGGATTTGCGCGAGCAGCAAGAAAGCCTGCGTAAACTGCGTGAAGCTGATGCATATACAAAGCTTATGCTAGACGCAAGTCCATTTGGTACAATGATTTGGGATAAAGATGTTAATTTATTAGATTGTAACTTGGCTGTTGCAAAGGCTTTTGGGGTTAGCGGCAGGCAAGAATTTCATGATAACTTCCATAAACTATTCCCAGAAGTTCAACCAGATGGAGTTCCCTCCACTCAAAAAATGGTTGAAAACATAGCAAAAGCCATTAGAGAAGGTTCAGCTAAGAGTTATTGGCTTGGTTTAACTCTTGATGGGCAAGAAGTTCCAACAGAAATAACAGCTGTTAGCACCAAGCATAATGGTGAAGACATGGTTGTGTCTTTTGTTCATGATTTAAGAGAGCTTGAAGAAAGTATGCAAAAAACTCGTGTAGCAGAAAAGCGCACCGAGGCCATCTTAAATGGTGTACCGCTTGGCATTAACTTGCTAAACTCTCAATTGCAAATAGTCGATTGTAATGATGAAGCCGTTAGAATATCTGGATTTGGCGATAAAGAAACATATCTTAAAAATGTGATGACAAACTTTACCCCTACCCAAGCAAATGGCCAACCATCTGATGAATTTATTGTTCAGAAATTTGCGGAAGTTAGCTCTGGCGGGCAAAATAGTTTTGAAATGATGGCCCTAGCCGCTGATAAAAGCGAAATCCCCATCAATGTAACCCTTGAATTTGCTCACCTAGAACAAGAAGGCCTTTACATTGCTTATGTACAAGATTTGCGTGAAAGCAAAAAAATGCTTAAGGAAATTGAACTAGCTAGGAATGATGCAGAAAAAAGCGCCATGGCCAAGAGTGAATTTCTTGCTAATATGAGCCATGAAATCCGCACACCCATGAATGGTATCCTTGGTTTATTGCATATTTTATCAAGCACTGAGCTTGACGAAGTGCAAAAAAACTACATGCAAAAAGCCTTATTCTCAACCAATGAGCTTTTGCGTATTATTAATGATATTTTGGACTTTTCTAAAATTGAAGCAGGCAAACTTGAGATGGAAACTACCCTCTTTAGTATACATGATGTCTGCTCTGAGCTTGAAAGCCTATTTGGTCATGCAATTAATGATAAAGGCCTTGAATGCATTATGGATGAAGGCGAATTTGCAACTGACCCAATACTTGGTGACCCTTTGCGCCTAAAACAAGTTTTATTAAATCTTGTTAGCAATGCCATTAAATTTACTGGTAAAGGCAGCATTGGGGTTATTGTTAAAAGCACTAGAGAAGCAAACAACAAGCTACATTGCTTATTTGAAGTAAAAGATACCGGAATTGGACTAAATAAAGACCAAATTGCCAATCTTTTCACGGCCTTTAGTCAAGCAGATACATCTGTAACCAGAAGATACGGTGGTACAGGCTTAGGGCTTGCCATTTCAAGAAATATTGTGGATATGATGAATGGTGAAATCTGGGTTGAAAGCGTACCTGGTAAAGGCTCAAGCTTTTTCTTTACGGCCAAATTTGAGCGTGCGGGTGAACATGCAACAATTATTACCTCCACCTCAAGTTCACCTACACAAGAGCAAAAAGATTATTCAGGGCATCTTCTACTAGTGGAAGATAATCAAATAAATCAAATTATTGCTGAAGAGTTACTGCAATCTGTAGGCTATACTGTGGACATTGCAAACAATGGGCAAGAAGCGCTTGATATGCTTGAAAAAGTTCCATATGACCTTGTGCTTATGGATATACAAATGCCCATTATGGATGGCCTTACAGCCACAGTAAAAATACGTGAGAATAATAAATTTGCAAACCTACCCGTAATTGCAATGTCTGCTCATGCCATGACTGGTGATAAAGAAAAGAGCCTTAAGCATGGTATGAATGACCATATTACCAAGCCAATTTCGCCAGATATTTTATATAATACTCTGCATTATTGGTTGGATAAAAACAAAGCTTAATACGTTAAGGTTACAACTGCATATCCTGATTTGTAATTGTAATATTGACTACATTAAAAAATAAAATCTGCAAGAAATACAAATTTTTGCAGATTTTATTTTTTTAAACGTTTTATATATTTATAAAAGAGGCAAAATAAAAGCCATGCTAGTATGGAAAAAAGAAGTCCCGAGCGCTGTATTACGTAGTTGTTGATCCATTATTTTTGCATCATTGTAAGTGTTAAAAACTGTGTAACTGCAAAAAATCATAGGAGCTGTTAGAATTATTAAAAGCATTGCCCATGCTTCAAAATTAATGAATAAGTAAATTATCCAAGCCAAAATAGCAAAGGCAGTTAAACAAGCATGATAAATTCTTGATTTTTCTGGTCCAAGCCTTAGTGCGATGGTGATTTTCCCATGCTTTTTATCACCAACCATGTCCCTAATATTATTTATATTCAAAACAGATGTACTAAAAAGCCCTGCAGCAATAGCTGGTAAAATTGGTGCATTTTGAAAATTTCCGACATAAAGGTAATATGAGCCTAATACAGAAATAATTCCAAAATAAACAAATACATAATAATCCCCCCTTGCTCTGTAGCCATAGGGTTTTTTACCCAAGGTATAAAACATGGCGGCCCATATGGCAGATGCAAGTAAAAAGCTAAAACATAACCATTTCAGTAAATCGGTGCCAAAACTAAAATAAAACAATAAAAAAGCGCTGCTTATACAAAGCGTTATAACAAGTGCCATGCCTGTACGCATGTGTTTTGGGCTTATCTGCCCAGAAGAAACGGTGCGAGTTGGCCCTACTCTATCTTCACCGTCAAGCTTATTGTTAGCATCACCATAATCATTTGCTAAGTCAGATAATCCTTGCAAAAACACAGCCGTAAGTACAGAAAACACAAAAATCCATACAGAAAAAGCTTGCGCCACAGCCGCCAATCCAGCCCCTAGCATTAGAGTTGATAATGAAAGTGGGAGCGTGCGTGGCCGAAAGGCTCGCACCCAAGCTTGTATGGAGTTTTTCATGTTTAATAAACTACTATGTGGTTAATTATTATAAAATATAACGGCTTAAATCTTTATCCACGCGCACATCTTCCAAATGCTCTTCAACATAGGCTTTATTTATAACAATTTCTGTACCAGGTTTTTCTGGTGCATCAAATGAAATATCTGCCAATATTTTTTCCATGATGGTATAAAGGCGGCGCGCGCCAATATTTTCAGTTTGGGCATTGGTTTCTTCAGCAAAGGCTGCAATTTCTTCTAAGCCATCATCGGTATAAGTGATGCTAACGCCTTCAGTACCAAGCAAAGCCATATATTGGCGGGTTAAGGAATTATCCGGCTCAGTTAAAATGCGCAAAAATTCTGCACGTCCAAGGGCTTGTAATTCAACACGTAAAGGAAAACGGCCTTGCAATTCTGGTATTAAATCGGATGGTTTACTAAAATGAAACGCACCTGCTGCGATGAATAAGATATGATCGGTATTAATCAAGCCATGTTTGGTATTAACCGCACTACCCTCAACAATGGGCAACAAGTCACGCTGAACACCCTCACGAGAAACATCAGAAGAACGTTGTGAAGAAGTGCTGGCTATTTTATCAATTTCATCAATGAAAATAATCCCACCCTGCTCCACACGGAATTTTGCTTTATCTATAATGGATTCTTCATCCACCAATTTGCTAGATTCTTCCTGCACAAGCACATGAAAAGCTTGACCAATTTTCATCTTGCGTCTTTTGGCTTTTGGTGGGAATGCCTTTCCAAACATATCTTTTACTTGATTACCCATGCCCTCCATGCCTGGTATGGCAAAAATATCAATGCTTGGGCCAGATTGTTCCATAACTTCCATTTCAACTTCTCTATCATCCATAAAGCCTTGGCGTAGTTGTTGGCGAAGTTTTTCCCTTGTGGAGTCACGGCTACTATCGCCACCAAAGGAGGCAGGTAACAATAAATCAAGTAAACGTGACTCTGCGGCTACTTCTGCAGCTTCTTTTACGCGAGTGTTTTCCTCTTCACGTACAATATTAATGCTAATTTCCATAAGGTCACGCACCATGGATTCAACATCACGCCCAACGTAACCAACTTCTGTAAACTTGGTAGCCTCCACCTTAATAAATGGTACTCCGCATAATTTAGCAAGACGGCGCGCAATTTCAGTTTTACCAACACCAGTTGGGCCCATCATAATAATATTCTTGGGAGCGACTTCATCCATAAGTTCTGGCGCAAGCTGGCCTCTACGCCAGCGATTACGCACAGCAACAGCCACCATTTTTTTTGCTTGCTCTTGGCTTACAATATATTTATCAAGTTCAGCCACAATTTCACGAGGGGTGAGAGTAATCATAAAATCTCCAAATAAACTGTTATTACTGAATGTTATAAAAACAAAGCTTTACAACAAAACTCTTGTAACCATTAAAAACATTTTAATTATAATAATTTAGAATTATATTGCAATCTTATCCGCTAAACATATTAATAACATTAAAAATTTAACCGATGGCTCACGCAATTTTATTCAATTATCATAGTGCGATTATTTTATATAAGCCCAATTTTGCCATTTGCAATGCCTTTACTTGTGGATTATGATATTTTTATGTTTTCATACTTACATTGGAATATTTATCTTGGGCCATTATTGTTAGGAATTGGCATTTTTTTGCAAATTTATTTCTTTTTTCGCCCACAAATTACATTTTATTGCGTTATTTTTGCCGCAAGCTTAATTAGTATCGTGTCCTATATGGATAGTGATATTGTATTATTTGTCGGTCAATTATTAATTGTGCCGCTACTTTGGCAACATAAGTTAAAAAGTGCTAATAAATAATGAAATTATCAACTATATTAAGACTTTCATCCATAATATTTTATATTGGCCTAATTGTTATTTTGCTTGGTATTTTTGACCTTAGTGATGCCGCAAGTGAAGCTTGGATGGATGCAAATGTTAGAAATAAAGGCATGTTTGGAGTGTTTACCTATGTTGCCCTTGTTACATTACTTGTGGCTATGGGGGTGCCAAGGCAAATCTGCAGCCTCATGGGGGGGTATGTGTTTGGACTTTGGCAAGGAACTCTACTTGCAACAATAGGCACAGCCCTTGCTTGTATTATTTGCTTTAGCTATGCTAGGTTTTTAGGCCAAGAGTGGCTTAATAATAAATATGGACATAAGCTTAGTTTATTTAATGATTTTTTATGCCAATCACCATTTTTATTAACTCTAGTAGTACGAATTGTACCGCTTGGCAGTAATTTTTTGACCAATTTTTTAGCAGGTATTAGCCGCATACCTGCTGTAGCTTTTTTAGGCGGGTCCATTGCTGGATTTACAGCACAAAATTTTATTTTTGCTATGATGGGTAGCGGCTTACAAGTTGATAGCCATATGCATACTATGTATAGTATTGTATTATATGTTGTTTCTTTGTCACTAGGTTGTTGGGTGTATTCTCGCTATAAAAAACATAAGCAACTCACTAATAACCTTGAACATTAATAAAATACTTGCTTTTTTTGTAAAAGGGCTTAAATTATCATTCCCCATTAATGAAAAAGGGGGCGCATTGGTTTCGACGGGGATGTGGAAGCCAAAGTTGCAGGTCGAGGCGCCGCTGGCCTCGTTAAAAGCGGCAACAAAGTAATTGCCAAGAACGATTACGACTACGCCTACGCTGCTTAATACCAGCGCGGCTAACGGTCACTAGATGACCTCGTCAATTGGGATGACGCCTGATAATCCCATGCGGCGACACTTTATCAGGCT
>CAYJCI010000012.1:0-22779 GCA_964368595.1 uncultured Desulfovibrionaceae bacterium | reverse complement strand
GGGTCATCTTCACGGCCCATTTCTTTATTAATGGCTTTTATTTGTTCATTTAAATAATAATCACGCTGGTTACGCTCCATTTGTGAACGCACCCTATGCTTAATGCGGCGCTCAACAGTAGACATGGCCATCTCACCCTGCAAAAGCTCATAAGCTTTTTCAAGCCTAGCAATTGGTTCAATTAGCTCTAATGCCTCTTGTTTTTTACGATAATCAGTTCTCAAATGCGGTACAATAGCATCAGCAAGTTTACCAGCGTCTTGAACGCTAGTAATTGCAGTCATGACCTCTTGAGTCATTTTTTTATTGACCTTACTATATTCTTCAAGTGACTCATGAGTAGTTTTTATTAAAACTTCAGCCTCTTGACCAACGCCAGGAGTTTCTTCAATGGCACTAATATTCACAGATGGGTAATCAGCATTACCAAAGGGAGATGCTGAAGAAATGGGGCTCCATGAAGCACGATATAAACCTTCAAAAAGCACTTTAATAGTGCCATCTGGCAAGCGTAATACCTGTAAAATTCGGCAGACTACGCCGATTTGATAAAGATCATCCTTGCCCGGCCTTTCTGTATCAGGCTCACGCTGGGCCACAAGAAAAATCTTTTTGTCAAAATCGCTATGCCCAACTTCAATAGCTCTAATAGATGCAGTACGCCCCACAAATAGAGGCATAATAGCTCTTGGAAACATAACCACTTCACGCACAGACATAAGCGGTAAAACAGAATTTTGCCCGTGGGTAGAGGTTGAAATAGTTACCATAAATAAACTCCGTTTGGCACAAGGCCAAATTATTAAATAAGAGCTAGCTGGCTACTTGCTCTTCACTTTCGTATAAATAAACAGGCTCACGGCCATTTTCTATAACAGCTTTATTGATTAAGCATTCACGAACATTGGTCATGGTTGGTAAATGGAACATAATATCAAGCATCATTTTTTCCATAACATTGCGAAGGCCACGAGCACCAGTTTTACGTTCAATGGCTTGTGCGGCAACGGCTTTCAAGGCATTACTAGTAAAGCGCAATGAAACATTGTCAAGCTCAAATAGTTTTTGATATTGACGCACAAGAGCGTTTTTAGGCTCGGTTAAAATGCGAACCAAGTCCTCCTCACCCAAATCATCCACATGAGTGATTACAGGGATACGGCCCACAAATTCAGGAATAAGACCAAATTTAACTAAGTCTGCTGGGTGCAACTCGTCCAAAAGTTCAGATAAACCCATGTTTTTAGTGGTGCGGCCCTTACCGCCAAAGCCCATAGAGCCACCACTCATACGCTCACCCACGAGTTTTTCAAGACCCACAAAGGCACCGCCAACAATAAATAAAATATTGCTTGTATCCATTCGGATAAACTCTTGTTGAGGATGCTTGCGCCCGCCCTTAGGAGGAATATTGGCCTCTGTACCTTCAATAATTTTTAATAGGGCTTGCTGAACACCTTCACCAGACACGTCACGGGTGATGGATGGGCCGTCACCTTTGCGTGAAATTTTATCAATTTCGTCAATATAAATAATGCCTTTGCTGGCAGTTTCAATATCATAATCAGCATTTTGCAAAAGTTGCACAAGTATATTTTCTACATCTTCACCCACGTAGCCTGCTTCAGTAAGTGTAGTTGCATCAGCAATGGCAAAAGGAACTTTAAGCACCCTAGCCAAAGTTTTTGCAAGCAAGGTTTTACCACTACCAGAAGGCCCAACAAGCAAAATATTGCTCTTTTCAAGCTCCACATCACTACCAATTAAATCTGCATGAAACACGCGTTTATAGTGATTATGCACAGCTACAGAAAGAATTTTTTTGGCTTCATGTTGGCCAATAACATATTCGTCCAAGCGGTCTTTAATTTCTTGTGGTGAAAGCAATGGTCCGCCATCTTGAACAGCTTCGACATTTTGCTGGGCAATAATCTCATTACAAATATCAACGCACGCTTCACAAATGCGCACATCACCTTGCACAATGAGATTTTTTACATCAAATTCACTCTTACCACAAAAAGAGCAATGAATGTGTTCATCTGACGGTGGGATTGTATCCTTACTCATAAATCTTCCTTGAAATACACAACTTTTTTATATTACGCTTATACACTACTTTGTATTATCGGCTTCTTCTTCTAAAAGGTCATGCCTTGAAACAAGAATTCTATCAATTAAACCAAATTTAAGGGCTTCTTCTGCTGTTAAGAAATTGTCACGTTCAGTTGCCTGAACAATCTTACGAACACTTTGCCCAGTATGCTCAGCAAGCATTTCGTTAAGGCGTTTTTTCAAATGAAGTGAATGCTTTGCATGTATATCAATGTCAGTCACTTGCCCACGATAACCACCGGAAGGTTGATGTATCATTATTTGAGTATTGGGCAATGAATAACGCATACCCTTTGTTCCGCCAGAAAGCAAGAAAGCACCCATGCTAGCAGCCTGCCCCATGCACACAGTGCTAACAGGGCAAGAAATGTAACGCATGGTGTCATAAATAGCTAAACCAGCAGTCACAGCACCACCAGGTGAATTTATGTAGAAATATATTTCTTTTTCAGCATCTTGTGACTCAAGAAATAATAATTGAGCACAAATTAGCGAAGCCATGTGATCATTAACCTCAGAGCTTAAAAGCACAATGCGGTCTTTTAATAAACGTGAATAAATATCATATGCACGTTCAGAACGTCCACTTGTTTCAATGACCATTGGTATATTCATAAAACACCTATAACTTACTTATATTTTTTACTTTTGCACTCATTTAAGCACACTGGTGGCAGCTATAATGCAGGGTGCAGGAAGATGATATTTGAGGCCAAAGCTTGAGCCTTTGCCGGCTAGCTAGACCCCAAATATCATCTGACGTAGTCAATTATTTTTTAGAAGCGTCTGGAGCAGGGGCGTCAATTTCAGTAACTTTCGCCTTAGTATACATAATTTCCATAGCTTTATCGGCAAGGATACGGTCACGCAAGGTAAAGATAGCACCTGAGTTTACGTATTCATCCTTTAATTGTTTGAAATCTTGACCACTACGCTGAGCCATATGGTAGATAGCCATATCAACTTCTTGCTCTGGCACTTCAATGCCCTCTTTTCTGGCAATAGCCATTAACAATACTTGAGAGCGTGTAATTTCTTCAGCTTCAGGGCGAGCATCAGCCATGAGTTGCTCCAAGTTTTTACCAAGGGATTCAATGCTGCGGCCTTGAGCTTCCACGCGGGATTTTCTTTCAGCCACAAGGCTACGCACATGGTTATCAAGCAAGGATTCAGGCAATTCAAACTCAACCATTTTAAGAACTGTGTCCACAAGTTGCTTTTGGGCAGCACCCTTATGTAAGTTGGTGCGGCTCTTAGTGTAACTATCCACAAAAGCTTCACGCAATTTTTCCATACTTTCTTGACCCATGCTTTTTGCAAGCTCGTCATTAAGCTCTGGAAGTTTGCGATCTTTAATACTATGCACAGTAACCTTCATGGTAACAGTTTTACCTGCAAGGTCAGGGGCTAAGAAATCTTCAGGGAAGTTAACTTCGCCTTCTTGAGTTTCACCAAGCGGAGTTGTTTTAACTAATTTTTCAAATTCTTCAAGGGCTTGACCTTCACCAACGTTCATTTGGAAGTTTTGAGCGCTAATGCCTTCAATGGCAACGCCATCTTCAAAAGTGGCAAAGTCAATTTCAACAACTTGACCATCAACAGCTGGGCCTTTGCCTTCTGCTGGCTCAAGCTTTGCTCTATCCTTGCGGATACGTTCAATAAATTCTTCAACTTCTTCTGGTTTAACCACGGCCTTTTCTTGAACAACTTCAATGCCTTCATAATTTGGCAAATCAAAAGTTGGAAGAACTTCAAAGCTTATGCTGTACTCAAACGGTACACCACGAACAAGGTCTTTGCCGTCAAAATCAATACCAGAAAGAGGTGTAATTTCAAGGTCTTGCATTACTTGATTTATATGAACATTCACGAGGTCTTGCTTGGCCTCTTGATATAATTTATCTTGAAAACGCTTTTCGATGACCGAGGCAGGAACCTTGCCCTTACGAAAACCGTCAATCTGTACCGATGTACGATACAAAGCAACAGCTGCCATAACAGCAGCGTCCACTTCCTTAGGATCCACGGTAATATTTACTTTTTTCTTAACCGCGGAAACATCTTCAACAATATATTCCACAAGAGGCTCCTTTTTTGCAGGAAGCATGACCTACCTGCTGATTTTTATTAGCAAGATTCATATAAACATTATATGCCCGATTGTCTAGATGTTTAAGGCCAATTACTTTTCAAATTATAAATTTATGCTTGATTTTTTGCGTTTTTACTTGAATAGTTTGCACATGACATCCCAAGCAGATTTTTTAGAACAATATACCCATTGGTACACTACCACCCAAGGGTCATTGGTGCTTGCAAGCACCCTGCACCTAACTAAGGAAATGATATCCCCTTGGCCAAGGCGTGGGCACAATGTATTAGCCATGGGCTTTGGACACTGGAAAAGCCTTGAAATGCTTTGGGAAAGTGGCTTTGATGTCAGTGCCATTGCTGCCTCTCAAGAACATATGGAAATGGCTAAACAATATTTGCATCAAAAGGTTGATTTGTATATAAACGCCTTTGACCATTTACCATTTGATGATAAAACTTTTGATTATGTTATACTTAGGCCACCGCCACGCAAGGGCAGTTATCCATCATTACAAGCCATGTTTAATGAAGCTTCACGCCTTGCAACTAAAGGAATTTTATTACAATTTTGGAATAATGCATCCTTGCTTGGCCTAATGGCAAAAAGGCAAAGCTTACCGTATTTTCTAGAGCATAGCCTATGGAGCTCGTGGCAAACTGCCAGAAAGATGATGCGTAAAGCGGCACCACAAGGCACAATTAGCACTGGCTCAACTCTTTTAGGTTTACCCAAATCATGGAATGAAAATTCATGGTTTCATAAACTTAATAGCACTGTTATTCCCTTACCAATAGGGGCTTTAGTGCATTTACGTCTTGACCTTATACCCAAGACACCACTAACAAGTATACCGCTAAGACTTGACCCTGTGGGAGTAAAGAGTGTACGACCATTAGTTGCCATGGAGCGCCATAAATTTTAGTTTTTTTAAGGAGTATATATGTCCTTCGTGCCTAAGCTAAAACAATTCGTAATTACAAAAAAGTGGTACATACTTGGTGCCATTTTGTTTATATCATTATCCAGCGGTGGAATTTATGGCTGGAAGCATTATACTTATTTACAAAGCCCGCAATATTTTATTGAGCAATTAAATTTAGCTACTCAGAGTAATGACTTTGTAAAACTAGCTTCATTGGTGGATTTTTTAACTGTTTCTGACGAGATAGCCCAAAAAATTGTGCGAGCCCCCATTCCAAGCACCAAGGGCAATCCAAGAGAAACAGATTACATTGTTTTATCTGAAAAAATTCAACGCGATTTCATACTCAATATGCAAAATAAAGATGAGGAAATTCCGCCAAATCCAAACATGAATCCCCTAGCACCGCTGGAAGCTTTGCCTAAGGATTTTGCGGCCCAAATTTCTGGTAAATTTCAACTACAAATTGCCCTTGAAAATGAAGGTATAGTCAACGTAAAAGTACATTATCCACGCTTAAAAAAGGACTATGTATTACAATTTATTATTGAAAAAAAGCCAGATTGGATTATCACACGATTTAAAAATATTGATGAAATAATTACTGAATATATTGCCGAAGAAAATAAAATTGATATACAACGCGACCTAAAATTTCAAAAAGATAATGCCAAGGCTCAAAAGGAAATGACTAGTCAATTTAGAGTTGATAGCTGTACTGCCTTTGTACACACAACTTCTGATGGGCATTCTACATTTTTCATACGCATTAATGGCTATAACAACGGGCCGCACATCATAAGAAATATGACCTTTGATACCAACATCTTAGGACGAACATCAGAAGAAGAATTTGAGTTTAAAAGAAATTTAAATATGGCCACACGCTTGTTACCTGGCGTTGATTTGCAAGATTCATATAGCTTTGAACTTGACCCAAAGGAAGAGTTAGATGCAAAAATTCTTGCGGCTGATGGATTTGCTTGTATGGGAAAACCAAAGCAAATGACTCTTGATAATGGGCGGCTACTATTTACAAGACTGCATAGACTTGAGCAATAAGACGTTTATGCCGCACAATACACACAAATGTAACCTCAATAACATTTAAATGTATTAAATTGAAAAATATAATTTACCAGATACAAAGCACTTCCATTCTACTTTTTTTTATGGCAAAATGCCTTCCTTATTAAGGAGTTTTACTATGTCAAATTTAAGCCGTTCCACACACGTTTCTGTATTAATTCATAAAGATGAAGCAGCCATGGCTGAGCGTGCCGCACATATTTTTGCATCATGCTGTGAAGAAGCCGTGAGCGAACGTGGCATCTATAATATTGCCATTTCTGGTGGCGTTACTCCCATTCCATTTTTCCAGCTCATTAGTAGCCCTGACTGGGCTGAGCGTCTACCTTGGGATAAAATTGCCATATATTGGGTAGATGAGCGCTGCGTTGGCCCTGACCATAAGGATAGCAATTACGGAATGGCCAGGCGTGAACTGCTTTCAAGCGTACAAGCAACCCACTATTACAGAATGAAGGGTGAAGGCAATCCAGAAGACTCTGCCAAGGCTTATGAAGCCCTGCTACGTGAGCATTTTAAAACTCCTAGAGATATTCCACGTTTTGACTTTGTTTTACTTGGCATGGGTGACGAAGGCCACACAGGCTCTATCTTTGCAAATACTCCTGCCATGGTTGAGAAAAAGCGCCTTTGCATTGACCAATACGTGCCAGAACGCAAGGCAGACCGCATAACCCTTACCCTGCCAGTGCTCAATAATGCACGTTGCTGTATGTTTATGGTATCTGGTAAGGATAAACATAGCGCCTTGCAACAATCATTAGACCTACTAGCCCAGCCAACGCTACCTGCCCAAATGGTGCGCCCAACCTTTGGTGACCTTATTTGGGTTGTGGATGAAGCCGCTGCCATAGGTTAATGCTTTTATTTTAATATCTTTTAGCAAAGATAAATTTTAGGATGGTCATGGGTAAATCTCATTCCATCCTATTTTTTTACCCATTATTTGTATAAATAATAAGTCAGTATACAAGGAATAATGCTATGAAAACATTAGGATTACTTGGTGGTATGAGTTTTGAGAGCACCATAACCTATTACAAAATTATTAATGAGGTAGTAAAAGAAAAACTTGGGGGGCTACATTCGGCAAAAATATTATTATATAGTGTTAATTTTGCTGAAATTGAGCAATGCCAAGCCCAGGGTCATTGGGATGAAAGCGCTAGTATTCTTAGCAATGCCGCTAGAAAACTAGAAAAAGCTGGGGCAGATATTATTTTAATTTGCACCAATACCATGCATAAAGTTGCCCCACAAATTCAAAACTCCATTTCTATACCCTTGCTTCATATTGCTGATGCCACTGCTAAAACCTTGCAACAACACGATATAAAAAAAGCGGCTCTACTTGGAACAAAGTATACAATGGAGGATGATTTTCTCAAAAAAATCCTTCAAAATTCTGAAATTGACATTCTTATTCCAAACTCTACTGACAGAGTAATTATTAATGACATTATTTTTAATGAACTCTGCCTAGGTAAAAAATTACCAAGCTCAAAACAAGCCTATATAGATATTATCAAAAAATTAGAAGCACAAGGGGCACAAGGTATTATACTTGGTTGTACTGAAATTGGGCTACTGATACAGCAAGCAGATGTACAAATTCCACTTTTTGATACTACTGAAATTCATGCAAAGGCCGCCGCCATATTTGCTCTGGAATGATTAGTTAATTTTTTTGTGTAGCTAACAGCTGCAGGCAGATAGAACAAATAATATCAAAATGTTATTTAATTGAGAACATGCATTAAAAATTGCGTAAGCACGCTAATACCGAAGGTATGATTTTAAAAAGACTTGGGGTAGGACGAGGAAATTTTATTAAACTTCCCCATCCTACCCCAATAAATTATAGCAATTAAAGAGCGGCACGTGAAGTGGACATGGAGTACACTTCGTGTGGATCAAGGATAAGTATAACCGAACCATCGCCCATGATAGTTGCACCAGATATGCCTTTTAAGTCACCAAGGTATGAACCAAGTGGTTTAATAACAACTTCTTGGCGTTCGAGTAATCTATCAACAACAACGCCTAGCCTGCGGTCATTATCATGTATAACAACTACAGAGAGTACGTCTGGCTCGACTTCTGGTTTTGGTAGGTTAAGTATTTCTGAAAGCTCAACAATACCTAGAACTTCGCCACGTAAGGTAACGGCTTTACGGCCCTTGATATCTGTTAATAGCTCAGCTTCAATTTTTGTAGTTTCTGAAACTGCATCAAGAGGTATGGCAAACATTTCGTCAGCCACATTTACCATTAGTGCGTCAATGATGGCTAGGGTTAGAGGTAGAAGCAGGGTAAAGCGTGTGCCTTTGCCTATTTCTGAAGAAATATTCACACTACCTTTTAGGTTTTTAATATTTGTGCGCACAACGTCCATGCCCACGCCTCGGCCTGAGATGTCGGTAATGGTTTCTGCTGAGGAGAAGCCAGGGGCAAAAATCAGCTCCATTGCTTCACGGTCGTCTAGTTGCTTTGCATCTTCAGCACTTATAATGCCTTTGCGTATGGCAACTTCGCGCATTTTGTCTGGATCAATACCTTTACCATCGTCCTCAATTTCAATGGCAACGGAATTTCCTTTATGATAAGCACGCAATACAACTCGACCTTTGACTGGTTTTCCAGCTGCTATGCGATCTTCTTGAGATTCAACACCGTGGTCAACGGAGTTTCTAATAAGGTGAACTAATGGATCGCCTATAACTTCCACAACGCTTTTATCTAGTTCGGTTTCTTCACCTTCCATCACAAGGTCAACTTCCTTACCACTTTTGCGTGAAAGGTCGCGTACCAAACGTGGGAAGCGAGAGAACACAGACGCCACAGGTACCATACGTACTTTCATGATAGTATCTTGTAAATCATCAGAAATACGAGCCATGGCATATGTTGTTTCTGAAAGGCTTTGCGCCACTTGAGCTATATCTACTTGGTTTGTTTCATCTTCCAACGAGCGTGCAATAAGTGTATAGCGGTTTCTATTGATGATTAACTCACCAATTAAATTCATAAGATGATCAAGCTTTTCGTGGTCAACACGAATGGTTGATGAAGCAGCCTTAGGAGCATCTTGAGTAGCGGCAGGTTTTGCGGCTGGCTTTGGAGTTGGCTTTGCCATTTCTGCTGCTGCAGATTGCTTGGCAGCTTCCAGAGCTTCCTTACCAGTGATTTCTGGAGTGGGCTCTACTTTCGGTTCTGGCTTTGCAACTTCAACAACTGGCTCAACCTTAGGCTCTTCCACAACAGGTGCTACAACTGGAGCAGGCTCAGCGGCTGGCGTTACTTCGCTTTGGGCTGGTTCAGCTTGCTCGTTTTCTTGCTCAGTTTCAGTGGTTGTTGCACCACCAACTTCAGAAGCGTCAATCATTTCTTTAATAATATCAATTTCTTGAGAAAGCATGTCTAATACTAAGCCAAAGTCCATATCTGACTTTCTAGCTGAGTCAACAATACCTGCTGTGCGCTCGGTGTAAACCTTACTTTCTGGTAACTCGACAAAATTACAAGCATTTTTTATTGCTACAAGTGAGCGATAAATGGCATCTATGGATGGTTTATGGCTACTGTCGCCTTTGAGTGTTTCAATGGCGGCGCGAATAATTTCCATTTGCTGCTGTACTGTTTGCCTAAACATGATTGCATCGTCGTCATCAGTACCAACAGGAATAATTGTAGGGGTTACAACTTCAGTTTCTGCTTTGGCTTCTTGCTCTGGCTGAGCTTGTTCAGCAGGTGCGGCTTCACACACTTCTGCGCTTGCTTCTTCATACATGCTACGAGGTAACATGATAGCACCGCCTGCAAGGGCTTCTCGTAGTTGGTGCAAAACTTCTGTTGTATCTGGTGGCGCTACAGTGCCTTGTGCAGCATCAATATTTTGTACTAGCACTTCCATAACATCCACAACAAAAAGTAATAAATCTATAAGGTCATGCCCAATGGCCATTTCACCTTTACGAATGTTGTTTAATAGAGTTTCAGCTTCGTGGGTTAGGCTATTCAAGTCTTGATAGCCAATAATACCACTATTGCCTTTTAAGTTATGGAAAAAGCGAAATAGGTCATTGATGAGTTCATCTTGCCCATCGGGGTTACCTTCAAGGTTAAGCAAGCCAGCATTTAGGCTTTCGACAATTTCAAGTGACTCATCAATAAAATCTTTAAGGTGGCCTTCACCAAAAGCGGTGAGTTTATATTCAGGATTTCGTGGTAATGTTTCTATCCACTCTTTTGGAGAAATATTTATTTTAACAAGCTCAACAGCAGTCTCACTGGAGCTTGGTGAATTATCTTGAGTATTTTCTTGTGGTGAATCGGAATTATCTAAAATTTCAGCATCTTGCACTGGGTTCAAATTTTCTTCTACCATGGGTGTATCCTCAGCAGTAGGGGCTTCAACAGATGCACCCTTGTTCTCCATAAGGCTATCAATTTCTACTATAATTTCTTCTATAGGTACGCCTTCATCGCTATTATGCTGTTCTAAATTATCAAGCATTTGGCGCAAGGCATCAGTGGAGGTAAGGATAACATCCATAATGCCAGACGTAACAACCATGCCAGCGTTGCGCAACTCATCAAGAATATTTTCGCACTTGTGAGCTAATTGATTTATACGATTAAGACCAAGGAATCCTGAAGCACCTTTTAAGGAGTGCATGGGACGAAATATCTCATTCAACAAGCTCAAATTATCTGGAGTTCTTTCAAGCTCCAATAAATTTGGTTCAATTGTTTCGAGGTGTTCCCGCGCTTCAATAATAAAATCCGTAAACAGCTCAGCATCCAAAAAATCTTGGCTCATAACATACCCTTAAACTTTAAAGTTACACGACTATAGATTAAGTACATATTATGATTATCGGCTATCCGAGCAACATCTTTATATTTCGAACCATTTTTTCCGGCTGTGCTGGTTTTACCATGTAAAGATTGGCTCCAAAGCTCATTCCAGCTTGGATATCTTTCTCCTGACCTTCTGTAGAAAGTACAATAATTGGAATATCTTGATATGCATCTTGCTCACGCAATGTCTTAATAAAGGTAAAACCATCCATGCGTGGCATGTTCACATCAGATATGATCAAATCAACAGCAACTCCATTATAAAGTTTTTCAAGACCATCAAGACCATCTTCTGCAGTTGTAACCTTAAAGCCTTCAGATTTCATAACAAAGGCTAGCAGGTTACGAATAGTCTTTGAATCATCAACGACTAAGATGTGTTTGCTCATACATTATCCTTAGATTTTAGAGCTTTAATTAAAGCTCTAGTTATTAAATTTTAAATTATATAATCTACAATTTTATCAATTGAAATTATGCCATGAATTTTATCATCATAATCAAGAATACCGCACAAATAATCACCATTTGCTCCTATTTGTGCCTCCACATTCCATGAAACCTTGCTAGAATCTACAATATGCATATTGTAAATACTATCTATAATAACACCAACTTGTATCCCTTTACGCTGACAAACCATAATTAAACAGTCAGTCTTAATGGGATTGTGTTTTACACATAACATTTGCTCAAGGTGCAAAATTGGTGTTACGCGCCCACGTAAATTTATAATTCCAGACATATAATCTGGAGTTAGCGGCAAACGCATGGGCTGGATAAAGTTAATCACTTCCTGCACAGCCTCAATGGGTATGGCGTATATTTGCTCTTGAACGTAGAAGAAAATCATCTGCAACTTTTCACGAGTTTTCAATTCTTCTTCAAGAGGTGGCACATCTGGTAAGACTACATCGCCACTTTCAGTATATACAAGCCCAAGCTCGCTTGCTCCCTCTGCGCTAACGTACTTTTTTAAAAAGGATTGTTCAGCAGCAGTAAGGTTAACGCTTTCGGCAGTTTGGGGTAAGCCGAAGTCTTGATCTTCAAAATATTGCTCAGGCGTTCTTACCATAATTCTAACACTTCTTTACACAAAGCTTCATAGGCTAAAGCTCCGCGTGTTTCTGGAGCAATATTATAAATGGACGTCCCAAGGGCACTTGCCTCACGAAAGCGAGTATCTACGCCAATGACTGTTTCAAACATGGAATCCCCCATTTTACGCCTTAAAAGCTCAAGCACCCTTGTGCAAGCTTTTGCCCTTTTATCATACATAGTTGGCAAAGTTTTATACCGTATAGGCTTTGGCAAAACCTTATTCAATGTACGAATGGTATCAAAAAGTAATTTCAAACCATGCAAAGCTAAAAAATCCGTCTGAATGGGTATAATCAACAAATCAGACGCTACCAACGCATTTACAAGCAAAATTCCCACATGTGGGGGGCAGTCAATCAAAACATAATCATATTTGTCCTTAATAAGCGTAATTGCTTCATTAAGAACCATGCCCTTGCCTTTGCGATCAGCTAAATCTAGCTCAAGCTCAGAAAGCCTAATGCTACCTGCTGCAAAATCTAAATTTTCAACGCCAATGGGCTTTGCAAGCCTATCCCAAATTGGCAACCAATGCTCTTTATCAGCTAGGATCAAGTCATGTAATGTAACATCTTGTTCCTCTGGGTATAATTTTACATGCAATGATGCACATGCATGTGGGTCAAGGTCCAAAATAAGGATTTTCTTACCCTGTTTTGCCAAGGCCATGCCAAGCGTCAAGGTGGTGGTTGTTTTGCCAACTCCGCCCTTTTGATTGGCTATAGCGATAATCTTGGCAGCCATTATAATATACCTAAGCTTGCTTACGGTATACAATAATACCTGTATGGTGCTCTGGCACAAAGGCTCGGCTAATATTATGCAATGACTCAGAATGGCCAATTAACAGCGCGCCATTCGGTACTAAATTATCATAAAATGAGTTAATAACACGTTTTTTCATGTCATCATCAAAATAAATAATAACATTACGACAAAAAATAATATTTGATTTCTCAACCCTTGAAAGCTGTATTTTATCATTCAAATTCACCTGACTAAAAGACACAAGCCTTTTAACTTCTGGCTTAACAACAAAAGAACTTTCCTTTTTCTCAAAGTATTTCGTAACAATTTCTGGTGGAGTTGTACGTAATGTATACTCTGAGTAAATTCCTTTTGCTGCAGCAGCAAGCACTGCTTCTGAAAGGTCAGTGGCAGCAATTTTAATATCCCACCTAGAAATTTCTTGTTTTAATACTTCATGCAAAATGATGCCAATGGTATAAGGCTCCTCACCAGTTGAACAACCAGCTGACCAAATGCGCAAGCGTTTGCGATTGGTTTTGCGACATTCCTCAATGGCTTGGGTTAGCACCTTTTCTTGAAAAACTTTTAATTGTGGAGGATTTCTATAATAACTTGTTTCATTGGTTGTTACCACTTCAAACAAGCGATTAAGCTCAGTGCGTTTAGATGGATCAAAGCGCAAAAAGTTATAATATTCAGAGTATGATTTAAGATTTAACTCTTTAATTCTATTACTCAGTCTATTTTCCACAAGATACTTACGATTTTCGTTAATAAAAATACCACTTTGCTCATAGATAAAGTCACGCAGTTGAATAAATTCTTCATGCGTAATTTTTAACTCTTTATTAAAAGAGAGAGGTAGGCGTTTATTTAATAATGATGACATATTATTTCTGCCCTGCCTGTAGTCTCTCAATGGCGGAAGTAGCAGCCTGTTGAACCTCGGTATCTTCATGTGACATGAGGCCAAGCAATGCTGTAAAGGCAACATTACCACCAAGCTTTGCCAAAGTTTCTATTATTTTAAATGTAATCATATGGCTTGCACGCTTTAATAAATCAACCAATAGCGGTGCTACCATATTACTATCAAGTGTACTCAAGGCATCAATAGCCCGCATGCACACCCATTCATCCTCATCATCAAGTGCGTTAATTAAATAAGGTGTAACTGAATCATCTTGCGCATTGCCAAAAACATCAACAACAGCAATACGCACATCACGATCAGGGTCATTTAACTTATCAAGAAGAGCATCAATATGGTCATGCAAATTTATGCTGGAGCATGAAAATGACTCCACAGCCAATTGACGAACTAAAGGACTTTCATCGTTAAGCCCTTGATAAATCATGTCAAGGTGGCTTTGCGTTCCATAGCTACATAATGCAAAAAGCGACAGCATGCGTTGCTCAGCATCACCATTAGAAAACAGATCCACAAATTTTGTTTCAAGCTCTGGGGTATTTAGGTGAATGCAGGCTTCAATGGCTGCTTCTTTAACATCACTATAAGGGTGCTCAAGCAAAGCAAAAATCGCTTCTTGAGCAGGTGCATAATGCAAACGCCCACCGAGGCAGTTCATTGCATTTTTTAATACATCACTATCATCGGAACGATTTAATATATCTAAAATAAATTCAGCATGCTCTTGCTCGGAGAATTTTGTCATATATAGAGTGGCAAGACGCTGGGCATCCCTATCCAGTGACCAGAAAATTTCGGAAATAACCTTTAAGCTATCGCCACAATCCATATGCTGGCAAGCTTCTAAGGCAATATGCACAGTTTTTGAGTCATCAGAGCGTAAAAGCTCCTCAAAACTTTCATTACAACCAATGCTGGCAAGGGTTCGTATGGATTTAATGTAAATATCTTCTTCAGGGTCAACTCTAAGCCCCAAGATAAACTCCATTACAGCCTTGGTTGATGTTGCATCACCAATGGCAGAAAGACCAGACAAAGCCGCATCTTGAATGCTTTCGTCCTCATCTTCAAGGGCAAGGTCTAAATATCCCTTAAAGCGAGATTGCTCTTCTGGGGATAGTAATGACAAGGATCCTTCCCCAAGGGTCTGAATAATAGCCTTTACGGCTTTATGGTGTAATACGGGATTTGCTTTTTCAAGGTAGCCTAAAAGCAGCGGTACGGATTTGATATTTTTAATTTCGCCAAGGGCATCAATAATAACTGAAGCAACAAGCACAGAACAATTTTCTAAATGAGCAACTAGCATATCAACAGTGTCATGTGCTCGTATTTTAACCAAGGCCTCAACTACAGAAAACTGCACCCACTCTTCATCATTCATGGCATTTTGTAGTGATTCTACAGCCTCAGAGTAGCCCAAATTACCAAGGCTCATGGCCGCTTGGTAGCGCACGTTCACTTCTGGGTCTTTCAACAAAGCTTCACAAAGCAAAGGGACAGCTTTTAAGCTTTTGGAATGACCAAGAATATCTGCCATAAAAATACGCAAGTCTGGGTCAACATCACGCAAGAATGGTTGTATTGATTGAATGTCGTCTTCACCTATTTCACGCAGAACATCCATGGCAATATTGCGTAGTGAAGGCGATTCACTGCGTAATAAAGGAAGCATTTTTTGAATAGTCTGCTTACCTCTAATTTTACGCAAGGCATACTCTGCAGCCTCTTGTACTCCAATATTTGTACTCTGAATAAGACGACAAAGTATCTCAATGGTTTCTGTTAATCCTAGTTCGCCAGCTGCAAAAATAGCATGCCTTACACTTTCAAGGTCATTACTATTAAGTGCATCTAGCACTTCTTGAGGATTTATATCTTGCGCATGCTCTGTCATAAATTCCCTTTTTATTTATTATCCTTTAACTGCTGTCATAAGTGCATCAGCTACATCATCAATATCTAGGGTATGGTCAGATAAATTGGCATCAACAATGGCTTTTGGCATGCCATATACAACGCAAGATGCTTCATCTTGTGCCATAACATAGCCACCCTTTGCACGCAAAGAGCGAATACCTTCAAGGCCGTCACTACCCATACCTGTTAATATTAAACCTATGGATTTGCGAGGGTTACACTTTGATATTGAATCCATAAGTTCAGTGGCAGAGGGTTTATAAAGAGCCGAACTTGGCTCTTCAGAAATTTCAATTTCCATAAGCGGGCCACGCATAACAAGGCGCATATGCTTACCACCAGGGGCAACATAAGCATGACCTTGCTTTGGGCGCTCACCATGCACAGCCTCAGTAACTGTAATATTACAAACGCTATCAAGCCTTTTAGCAAAAGGTCCTGTAAACGCTGCTGGCATATGCTGAGCTATCAAAATTGTTGCTGGGAAGTTGGCAGGCAAAGCAGATAAAACCTTCTGAACCGCAGGAGGCCCACCAGTTGAAACACCTATGCCAATTATATCACGCGCGCCCTTACATGCAGTAAATGGGCTAACCTTGCTAGCATCACGCTTTGCCTCTGGCTTTTTTTGCATGCCAAAGCGCAATTGCATAAGGGCTTTACGCCTAGATAGTATTTTTATTTTCTTGGTAAGCTCAAAACCAAATACCTCATTTTGAGAACTCATTGATTTTGGCAAAAAGTCAAGTGCACCAAGCTCCAAAGCTTTAAGAGTTGCTTGGGCTCCTTCTTCGGTGAGTGAACTTATCATGATAACTGGGCGTGGCTTGGTTTTCATGATATGCTCAAGAGCTGTTAAGCCATCCATCTTGGGCATTTCAATATCAAGCGTTACTACATCTGGATCAAACTCATCAATCTTCTGAAGAGCTTCTTCCCCATTGGTAGCCATACCCACGATTTTGATCTCTGGGTCATCTTCTATAAGAGAAGATAATGCCTTGCGCATAAATATGGAATCATCAACTATAAGAACCTTTACCATATATCACTCCTGAACATAGTACGCTAACATAGTACAACAAAGTCAATAACTCGAAAGCTTCTTCACATTATGCTATTATCACGTCTTTTACAAGCAAAAAAATAACTTGCAAAAAAATCATATAATTTAGCACCAGCTAGCTTTAAACAAAAAAAAAGCCTATGGAAAATTCCATAAGCTTTTTTAATTTAATAAATCTTTTCTTAAAAAAAGTGTTTTTTAAGTAAAAACTATTATTTTGCTAACCCATATCTTCAGTTAATACCATATTTCTTGCGGCACCTGTTTCATCAAGCCTGCGCACAAAAGTATTAGTTGGGGCGTCAAGCAATGCTTGCGGGTCTTCAAGGCCCATTTTTACAACATCACCAAGTGTTTTTGCAAATTCATCCAAGGTTTGCTTGCTTTCTGTTTCTGTAGGTTCAACCATCAAGCATTCAGGCACAATTAGCGGGAAATACACAGTCGGTGCATGATAGCCCTGATCTAGAAGACCTTTTGCAACATCAAGCGCACGCACCCCACTTGGAGTTGATGCAACAAATTCATGAGCGCAAATACGAGGGTATGGAACATCCAAGAAACCTTCAACTAACTTCTTCAAATAGTTAGCATTAAGCACTGCATACTCAGAGGCACGAGTTAAACCCTCACCACCAAGGCGAAGTACATAAGCATAGGCCTTTAATAACACGCCAAAACTACCATAGAACGGAGCAATATAGCCAATAGATTTTGGATAGTTATAATCTAAATAGAACTCGCCATCTGCATTTTTCTTAACCCTTGAAATGGGCATATATGGTGTAAGACGAGCAGAAACACCCACAGGGCCAGCGCCTGGGCCGCCGCCACCATGTGGTGTGCCTAGGGTTTTATGCACATTCCAGTGAACCACGTCAAAGCCCACATCGCCAACGCGCATCTTACCCATAATGGCATTCATATTAGCGCCATCATAGTATAAAAGCGCATCCACACGGCGTAGCTTTTCTACAATTGCTGGCAAGTGTGTTTCAAACAAGCCTAAAGTATTAGGGCAAGTCATCATCACCGCGGCAACATCATCTGTCAAAGCAGCTTCTAATGCCTCTGGGTCAATTATACCATCACGAGATTCAATATTCACCACTTCATAACCAGCAAGCACAGCAGAGGCTGGGTTAGTCCCGTGGGCAGAATCTGGACAAATTACCTTAGTTTTTTTATTGCCTTTATCGCGGTGATAGGCCGCAATAAGCATAGCGCCAGTAAATTCACCATGAGCACCAGCCATTGGCTGTAAGGTATATGAATCCATGCCGGTGATTTCACACATCAATTTTTCAAATTCCCAAATGCACTCAAGCGCACCTTGGGTATATTTTTGCCCAGCTTCAAATTGAGCTAATGCTGGGTGCAAGTTTGCAAAGCCAGGCAGTCCTGCAACAGCCTCAGTGAACTTAGGGTTATACTTCATGGTGCAAGAACCTAAAGGATAGAAGTTGCCATCCACCCCAAAGTTACGCTTGGATAAAAGCGTAAAGTGGCGCACCACGTCAAGCTCAGATAGCTCTGGCAAGTTTAAAGCACTTTTGCGTAAAAGAGATTCAGGCAGCATATCTGCTGCAGTTTTTTCAGCAGACTTTGGCAACCAACCCACACGACCAGGAACGGATTTTTCATATAGTGTATTCATTAGATTAATCCTTTTACTTTGCTAATTGTAGCATCAATTTGTTCGCGGGTAGTTTTTTCTGTGCAAGCCACAAGAAGGGCATTATCCATACCTTCATAGTAACGGCTTAGCGGGAAGCCAATAGCTATGCCCTCTTCAAGCATTTTTTCTGCTAATGGAGCGGCAGCAACTGGTAATTGCAAAGCAAATTCATTACCATATGGTGCATCATTTAATAGACTTACTCCAGATAAAGATGTCCATTGCTCAGCAGCATAACGAGCATTCTCCATACCCAATAAAGCCACACGAGATAGACCCTCTGGGCCAAGTAAGGACATATACATTAAGCTTCGCAAAGCGCATAGTGATTGGTTTGAACAAATATTTGATGTGGCTTTAGCACGGCGGATGTGCTGCTCTCTTGCTTGCAAGGTTAGCACATAGCCTCTTTTACCATCCACATCCTTAGTGCGACCAGCAATACGGCCAGGGAATTGGCGGATGTATTCTTTACGGCAAGTCATAATGCCAAGATATGGCCCACCAAAAGAAAGCGGCATACCAAGAGCCTGACCATCAGCAACAGCAACATCTGCACCCATTTCACCAGCAGTTTTCATAACAGCTTGCATTACAGGGTATACAGAAATTACAGAAAGCACCTTCATGCTCTTAGCATGGGCAAAAAGCTCGCTAAAATCTTCAATAGCACCAAAGAAGTTAGGATTTTGAACCAAAACTGCAGCACAATCGGTATCAATAGCAGCTTTTAAGGCCTCCATATCAGGGCGACCATTTTTATGCTTTACTTGAACCAACTCCACATCAAGGAAGGCGCAATAATCCTTCATCATGCGGCGCCAAATGGGGTTGATGCTTTCATCATAAACCATTTTTTTACGCTTGGTTTGGCGGGCTGCCATCATCATGGATTCAAACAGAGCTGAGCCACCGTCATATACAGATGCATTAGCACAATCCATATTAAATAGGCGAGTTACAGCGGTTTGATATTCAAAAATAGCCTGCAAGGTGCCTTGGGAGGATTCGGGCTGATATGGTGTATAGGAGGTGTAAAATTCACTACGAGAGCTAAGTGCATCCACAGCTTTTGGAATAACGTGATCATAAAAACCAGCACCCAAAAAGCTTATTATCTTCTGACAATTCTTACCTGCAAGGGCTTCAAAATGGTTACAAACGTCCATTTCACTAAGGCCAGTAGGCATATCAAAAGATTTAGGACGCAAATCAGGCGTAATATCTGCAAAAAGATCATCCAAAGTTTTAACGCCGATGCGTGCAAGCATCTCTTCAACTTCGGCCTGTGTATGTGGGATAAAAGGCATAAATAGTCCTTTATTTAGTATTATTTATGAAATTAGCCCTGTTCAGCACAAAAAGCTTCATAGGCAGCAGCATCCATCAAACCTTCAGGCTTAGCAGAAAGCTTCACACGAACCATCCAACCATCAGTATAAGGGCTATTATTAACCACTTCTGGGGTGTTATTAAGGTCGTTGTTGGATGCAATAACTTCACCATTAATTGGTGCATATAACTCACTAGCTGCTTTTACAGATTCAATAGAACCAAACTCTTCACCAGCAGTTAAAACTGTACCCTCTTCAGGTAAGTCAATGTAAGTAATGTCGCCAAGGGCATCTTGAGCAAAATGTGTAATACCAATAACGGCTTCATCACCTTCAACACGTACCCACTCATGGGTCTTATCATATAATAATTCGCTTGGGTTAGACATGGGAAACCTCCATATATTTTATAGTTACGATAGTTTAATTCTAGCAGTGCCTTCTTTATAAAAAGGAAGTTCTGCCACTTTAGCAGGCAAGGAAACCTTTGCCGCCTTCACAACAAATTCATTATTCTCAGCATGGGTTGCATTAACCCAACCCAATGCAATAACATAACCAAGGGATGGTGCAAGGGAGCCACTGGTCACAACGCCAACCTCTTCACCAGTAGTAAGGGCAATAATATCACCATGACGTGCGGCCCTGCGGCCTTCAATAAGTAATGGTACAAGTTTTTGCCTAACTTCACCCACATGCTCATGCCCTACGTAGGGTGCAGTGCTTGTAAGCATCTTACCCATTCCAGCCTCAGTGGGATTGTGGTCAACATCAAGGTCGTGACCATAAAGTGGAAGCCCTGCCTCAAGGCGCAAAGTATCCCTTGCTCCAAGTCCAGCAGGCTTTACACGCTCATCTTGCAAAAGTCTTTCCCACAGCGCCAAAGCATTTTGCCAAGGCAAATATAATTCATAGCCAAGCTCACCAGTATAACCTGTACGGCTAACTAAGATGTCATGACCAAGGAATTTATGATTTTCAAAGGAGAAATAGGCCAAATGTGTGAAAGATTCACCAAACACAGCCTCAAGAACCTCCAAGGCGCGCGGGCCTTGCAAGTCAATCTTAGCAACGTCAGCTGAAACATCTAGCAATTCAACACTTGCTGGCATACGAGATTTTAAAGTTGCAAAATCATTGGCAGTACATGCACCATTTACAACTAACATAAAGTCATCATCGCCCATTCGATAAACAATAAGGTCATCTAATATATTACCCTTATCATTTAACAAAAATCCATAACGGCACTTACCAACCTTTAAGGTTTCAAGGTTGTGCGTAACAGCCTTAGCAAGAGCCTCAGCAGCACCAGGGCCTTTAAGAGTAAATTCGCCCATATGGCATATGTCAAAAACAGAAGCAGATTTACGAGTTTGTTCATGCTCGGCTAAAATACCTGCATACTGAATTGGCATGTCCCAACCGGCAAATTCAGCCATTTTAGCACCTTGATCACGATGCCACTGACTAAGCGGGGTTTTAAGCAATGTACTCACTACGCCTCCCTAAAATTGTTTTTTGTGAATAACAACAAAAGGAGATAGCACTTATTAAGCACAGACACAAGACCGTTAAACAATAGCCTATGTACACTAATCAATGATAAAAAAATAACAAATCCTAAACTTTACAGAAAAATTCTTGCATAATAACAGCATCACAGCCAGAAAAATATTTCTTAAAATCTACCTCTCTTAAAGCAAGCTGCAAACCCTCTGCTGTATATGGTACATTTAACAATAAATTTTCAAGCTCCTCCACATTGTTTTCAGCAAAAAAATCACCAAAAATTTTTATGCCCACAATATGACCAGCCTTCACATCCAAATTACACTCCACCAAACCCCAAGCAAAACGCTCGCGCCTTTTTTCAGTAAATGGTGGTGATGCACCATAATTCCAAGCAGTTGTTGCATATTTCTGCAAGGCTAAAGCCCTTGCTTCATTAATTACCTTGGCATCAAGCTTCATAATTTCATTGGCACAATTTTGCATTAAACTTGCCTTTAATTCATCCATGCCAATGCCATTTGGCAAAAATTCAGACAAGTTTGCAACACGACTACGAATGGAAGCAACACCCTTTGATAAATATTTATCAGGCGCACCAGTTAAAACAGCTCCAAGCATATCCAAATCAAGATTTACAAGTAATGTACCATGATGCAAAACCCTTTTAACACCTTGCCCGCCACGCCTTAATTGAGCACTGCCAGAAATTTTGCGCTCAGAACAAGTTAAGTCATTACGACTACTAAATTCTGCATTCACTCCAAGAGCTTTTAAAGTTTGTAAAATGGGCTGTAAAAATATCGTAAAATCAATGGCACTACCCTCACCATCTCGCAAAGGTCGCAAAAAAGAAAAATTCAAATTACCAAGATCATGATAAACAGCACCACCACCAGTCATTCGCCTAACCACAGGCAATGAATAACGATTAACCAAATCTTTATTAATCTCCTGCACAGTGTTTTGATGCCTACCCACTATAATTGAAGGCGCATTATGCCATAATAAAAAATAACCCTCGTCACTAGCAGACAAACCATTAAAAAGATAATCCTCCAATGCCAAATTTAACCTAGCATCAGTGTTTTCAACATATACACCTAACATAACATTCCTTTTGAAGTCTTTATGGAGTTTTTTAGTTTTCTGGGGGGGGAACTTTAACGCCATCCCCTACGGGGATGGAAAGTTTACACAATTTATTTTTAACAAACAAAATTTTTCATATTTAAGTGAGACTATACAAACTACCATTAACACGCAAGTGTTCATACAGTAGACAAACTCATTACACACTATATTAACGCGTTTTGACAGGCGAGGGGTGGGGTTTGGGGATGAGAGAGGAAAACTTTTTGGCGTTAGTAAAAGTTTTCCTCTCCTCTCCCCAATATAAACAA
>CAYJCI010000011.1:21011-23365 GCA_964368595.1 uncultured Desulfovibrionaceae bacterium | reverse complement strand
AGCAAGGCTTTTTGCTCTCGTAAATCACGCACAAAAGCAAGCGTTACATCTTCGCCTTCAAATTTCATATTTCTAAGGGTGAAGTGAACTGGATAATCCTCCCCCTTAGTTGTTTTAAGCATCCATTCAGAGCTTACAAAGCCACACCTTGCGGCAATGTTATTAAAAGCTTGCCACTTTGCTGCTGATGGTGTGCCACAAGCTTGTACTAAGGCAGAGGCATTATAATAGTTTTTCAAAAAATCCTCTTTCTTTTCATATCCTAGGTTTTTCCATAGCGCCTCATTTGCGTCAAGTATGCCAATATTTTTATCAAACATAGCAATACCTATAGGCGCATTATTAAACATAAAGTTCATGCGTTCAGCGCTACGCTTGGCCTCTAGTTCATAAGTTTTTTCCTTGGTGCAATCACGCACAACACAAAGTGCTACAAGTTCGCCTTCATAAAAAACTCTTTCTGCATAGACATTAAAAAACAAGCTTTTACCACTCTTAGTTAGGCTATGCCACTCAAAACTTGCAATACCTTTATGGTACAACTTGTTACTATGTTTGCTTGCTAACTCAGCAGTGCTTGTGCCGCAAGGTTGAAACTCTGGTGAAAATTGAAAGAAATTTTCAGCAAGCTCTTGCTTTGAATCTATTTCAAGCATCTTTAATAATTTAGGATTACAATCCACAAAATTTAGCTCATTATCCCAAATGCCAATACCAACAAAGCTTGAATTATAAAGTGTTTGTAAATAACTAGAGATTTCACGTGCATGATTATATTTTTTCGTGTCAATTTCTCGCACATAGGCAATGCGAACTTTATGCCCTGCTAAAGATACAAACTTCATTGTAACTTCAGTGGGGATTACCACTCCGTCAGCTCGGTGATGCAACCATTCAGTAACAACAGTGCCATCTCTTTCTAAATCTTTTATAATTTGGCGCATTTTTGTACGAGCGGGAGTACCACAACCCTGCACAACCATACTTGCTTTTAAGAATAAAGCCTCGTAATCAAGGCCATCTGAGCATTTAATATCAAGCATTTCAACAATAGCAGCATTAAAAGTAACAAGCTTAAATTCTTGACTCCAAACAAGTATACCCATTGGTATATTATCTATAATCGCTTGTAATGATTCTACATTATTGAATTCTGAATTTGGTTGCATAGTGAAACCCCATAAACTTTTAAAAAACTAATTTACTAGTGTTATATCCAATACTAAACATAGATTCTCATTACCTTTCTGTATATATTATGTCAATAAATGAAAAAATTAAATTAGAATTTTACTAATTCTTTCAGTATAATATTAAAATCTTTATCATTATATCCCTAGTTTTTTACTTGCTTCATATCAAAACTTAAGATAATGACAAGCTTTATCAAAATGAGGATAGCAAGTATGACTGATGTTTTTCTTACAAATATAGCGAGTTGGATGCAAACACACCCCACCCTAGCAATAATTGCATGCCTACTCTGGGGTATTTTTAGTGTGGGGCTTTCACCATGTCAGCTTGCAACTGTATCAATCTTATCAACCCCAAGCGTAGTAAACTCTCACGTAGCACACAAAATCCCAAAACTCATGCTAGGGCATGCTATAGCTCTTTTTATTATTGGTGCTGTTTTAATATTTTTTAGTTTTCAAATGGATTTTATGGGCCATTATTGGACAGTTCCTTTTGGTATTTTATTCATATATTTAGCAAAACAACTTTTACAAAAACATCATTGCACTCATTGTAGCCCACATGATGAAAGTACATTTTTACACAAAGCTTTACAAAAAATTACCAAAAGCTCCATGAGCTTTATGAGTTTTGGTTTCGTTTATGGAATATTATCCAGCACTTGTGTATTAATTTACTTGTCACCCATTTTAATATTGGCAAAACATCAAAGTATTGAGCTTGTTCTAGCTTGCAATGCTGCTTTTGCTATTGGGCATACGCTACCAATATTTATAGTGAATATGCTTGCTAACTCCATTCATAAGCTAATGTGCACAACTGAATCTATCTTCACCATTCCGCGCCGCCTTGCTGCCATTGCTTTTGCTTTAATTGGGCTTGTGCTTATAGCGCACCCATTCCTTGAACTTGCTGGTTTTGACTTTCATGGACATAGCCATGAAATACATGAACAACATACTGAACATAAACATGAACATAAATACGAACAAAAGCCTGAATCACATAGCAATGATTCGCATAAACACGAACCTAATCACAATCATGGTGAGCATAAACATAGACAGGATGAACACAAGCATGTAGAAGAATGCGACCATGAGCACCACAACCACGAACACAGCAAGCATTAAACCTTGCATTCTTATTTTAAATTT
>CAYJCI010000011.1:17835-20911 GCA_964368595.1 uncultured Desulfovibrionaceae bacterium | reverse complement strand
CAAAGCATTATTGTTGGCGTGAGGGAATTTAAGAAAGAAAAAGCTCCCCTATTGGCCCGATTTGAACGGCAGCTATCAGCTTTTTGGATGAGGGTGCAAACAAGCATAAAATTGCAGGATATGCATAGCAATTATAAAGCATATCCCATTCAACTATTCAATTTTATAAAGATCAGGGAAAAAGGCTATGCCTTTGATTCTGAAGTGTTAGTACGTGCTGCTTGGGCTGGATTTTCCATAATCGAGGCACCCATAAATGAGTCAGCTACATACAAAAAACCAAGCTTAAATGAGCACGTGCGCATGGTAGCTTTAAATACTCAATTTACCATGAGGGCCTTAGTGCCCCTGCCCTTCCGCCGTTTTGACCGCGAGGGGCAAGACCGTGTTTCCATACGCTACCCCATCCAAGCCTTACGCCAGTTAATGAATGATCCTTACAATAGGGCAACACCTTGGCAGCTTGCTCGCACAGCTTGTATTTCTATGGCTATACTCACAGTGCCAGCACCAATTATTCAAAGTATTTTTCTATTATTATCTATTGGTTGGCTTAAACTAAACAGGCTTTGCGCCATTGCCATGATACCACTAACCTGGCCACCATTTTTACCAGGCATTGCTATTTTGGTGGGTTATAGAGTGAGGCATGGTGAATGGTTGACGGAATTTTCCATACAAACTTTGGGTTATGAGGTGGGGCAAAGAGCCATTGAATGGGTCATTGGTAGCCTTGTACTAACGCCCATTCTTGGCCTAACACTTGGACTTATTGTAGGCCTTTCAGCCTTCTTTGTTGCTAAAAAATAAATTACTTGGCACTGGGATCAAAAAACTCCACTGCACCAGTACTTATATTATATATTCCACCTTTAAGTAAAACTTTATTTTCTTGCATATACTCATTAAAAGTTGCATATGTTAGGATATTTTTTAGGCTATTTTCTACATTTAGTTTTTCTGCCTCTTGTGCATCCTTGGTGGACTCTACAGCAGTATGGATTTGATGCACCACATCTTGCAATGCTGAATTATTTTCATTACTATAGTCAGATTTAAGCGCAGCACCAACAGCACCGCACTTTGTATGACCAAGCACAAGCACAAGCTTAACCCCAAGTTGCTTTACCGCATATTCAATACTGCCAAGCTCATGCGTACCAATAATATTACCAGCATTTCTAATAACAAATAAATCCCCAACGCCTGCTGAGAAAATATGCTCAGGTGGTACACGAGAGTCCGCGCAGGTCACCACAATAGCATATGGCTTTTGCCCATTATTTGCTGTATCTTCCCTTCTAGTTAATGAAACATCAGCAAAATTATGGTTAGACTTTTGAAATGCTTTATTATTTTCTGTAAGCAATTTTAATACATATTCACCTGTTATGGCAGACTCAGCCTTTGCATAACTTAAATTAACCACACCAAGAAGCATGAAAATGCTTACAAATAAAAACACATTTAACTTTTTCATATAAAATCTCTAATATACTACAATTAATTAGTTTTAAGGGAGTAATGGTGCAAGGTTTAGGCCAGTTAAGGCTGGTAAACCAAACATAATATTGCCATTGGCAATGGCTTGGCCAGAAGCACCACGGCACAAATTATCTATAGCGCTAACTACAATTAAACGCTTGGTGCGTGGATCAACCACAAGGCCAATATCACAAAACATGGTGCCGCGTACGTTGCGTGTTTCGGGTAGTTGCCCCTTTGGCAAAACCCTAACCCATGGGCTTGATTGCCAAGTTTTGCTATAAATTTTGTGCACATCGTCAAGGCTAATATCCCTAACCAATTTTGCATACATGGTGGATAAAATACCACGACTAATGGGTAAAAGATGCGTATTAAATGAAACGGTTATGGGGTGACCTGTAATACGTGAAAGCTCTTGCTCAATTTCTGGTGTATGCCTATGTTTACCGAGGTTATAAGCCTTAAAAGTATCCGCAACTTCACAAAATAAAGTGCCAACACTGGCCTTACGCCCTGCGCCACTGGTGCCAGATTTTGCATCAATAACAATATCTTCCTCATGTATGCAGCCATGCTTCAAGGCTGGGTAAAGCCCCAAGATGGCAGCAGTAGGATAGCAACCAGGATTTGCAATAAGCTTTGCCTCAGCAACATCAGCGCCATAAAGCTCTGGCAAGCCATACACGGCTTTAGCAAGCATCTCTTTTTGTGTATGCTTTGTGTCATACCACTTTTCATAAGTATCCACATCAGTAATACGAAAATCTGCAGACAGGTCCACAACTCTAACATTTTTTTGGCGAAGCTCAGCAGCAACTTCCATGGCTGTTCCATGGGGTACGGCTAAAAAGACAAGGTCGCAATTTTCTGCAACTATATCTAAATCAAGGTTTGATATTATAATATCAGCACCCCTTAAGCCTTCAATAAATGGATAAAAATCACCCAATCGCTTACCAGCTTCAGCCCTTGAAGAAGCCATAACTAATTCCATTACAGGATGATTTGTTAGCAGTCTTACAAGCTCCATACCTGTATAACCAGTAACACCCACAAGGCCAACTCTAACATGTGTTGCTGCTTTTACCATTTTTTTACCCTATTTCTTTTTAATTACGTATTTCATTCTAACTTCATAAAGTATGCCTTCAAGTAGGCGTTTTTCCTCATCATCAAGGCAACCCTTAGTCTTTTCAGACAACATATCAAGTATGTCAATGGTATGGCAGGCCAGTTCAAGATTTTCTTCAATTTGGCCTGTATCAGGGTTTGGCACTTCACCTAATTGCATAAGTGCAGAAGATGCAAGCGAGAGAATAAAGGTAGAAAACGTCACCTGAGGCATGGTGCAATCTGTGCTAAACTTTTGTTCATTTTGCATATAATACTCCAAATTTAATTATTTCGCTTACTTAACATTATGCCCTGGCTCAACAGTTAAAGCTTTTTCATAACTGGCTAAGGCTTGCTCAAGATAATCACGTGAGGCCACATAGCCACCAACAGCCTCAATGGACTTTGCTAAAGCATACAAGCCAGCACTAACATCAGCAAAATCCACAAAGCCCATATGCCCAATACGCACAAT
>CAYJCI010000011.1:7171-17735 GCA_964368595.1 uncultured Desulfovibrionaceae bacterium | reverse complement strand
CCAATCAATAGACTAACAGGCGATGTAAATAAAGTTTGCCCCTTTTCTACATTTGCTCTTTCTTTAATTAAATTAAAATAAAAGCATGTTTGCGGTATGCTTTGTGCCTTTTGCCAAGCACGAGCAGAAAGAGCAATTAAACTTAAGCCAGGGGGCACCATAAGGCCTTTTTGAGAGCCAGTAAGCAAACAATCAATACCCAATTTATCCATAGGGCAAGGCGAAATGCCCACGGCAGAAATGCCATCAACAATTAACAAAACATCACGCTCTTTTGTTATGGCTGCAATTTCAGCAATGGGGTGTAAAGCACCAGTTGATGTTTCGGAAAGTTGAATAAATACGCCAGTTATACTCTTATCAGCATCAAGTTTTTCTTTAATTTTATTAGGCTTTGCCGCGGTACCCCATTCAAAACTTAAAGTTTCAATTTTACAACCATGCATGCTGGCAATTTCAGCCCAGCGCTGCCCAAACTTACCTGCTTCAACAACAAGTATTTTTTCTTCTGGCTTAAAAAGTGTATGAACGGCCGCTGTCATGGCGCCAGTTCCAGCACAACTTAAAGGCAAAACAGGCTCACTTGTACCAAACAAAAGTTGAAGTTTTGGTTGAAGTGTGTTCATTATTTCCTTAAAAACAGGCTTTCTATGATGAATCATCTCCCCTGCCATGGCAAGACGAGTGCGAGATGGGATTGGCGTTGGGCCAGGTGTAAGCAGGCGAGGTTTATTAAGCATATTTTCTCCTAAAACAGAATTTATTAATTTACATTTAAATCTTTTTGAAATTCAATAACCATTCTGATGCCTTCGTCAAGGTTTTCCATATTCCATGTGTTACACCTGTCAAAAGCAGTTCCACGGGTTTGGGCGTTACTTTCAAGCACCTTGCCAAGGGTTTTGATACATAATTTCCCCTTTGATGGCACATTATATTTTTTGAGTAAGGCCCTATCTTCTTCATTAATATAGCGAGATTCAATGGTTAAAATATTACCATCCACAGTAAAATTAAATAATCCCGACGCTTCAGGATAAGCGTAGGATGATGTATAACCAAAGGATGTCTTAAAGGTTGTGGGTTCACTTTGCTCAATCTCAATGCGAGAAAGGCTTCTTTCTGTAATTACTCGCTCAAATTCATTAACAATTTGCTTATGTAATGGCTCAGCACTGGGCGCTAGATTTAAAGATCCACTTTTATAATCATCTGTATACAAAAGCATCATCCTTAATTCACCAATAAATTCAAATCTATATGAAAAACTATTCACTTCTAACACTGCATTATATTTATCAGGCACAAGGCAACCGCTAAGCCATAAACATAGGCAAGCCACAGAGAGAAATTTAAATATATTCTTTATTTGCCCCAAAGCATTTTCCATTCTGCAATCCTTTTAAGTGCATCCATTGGGCTCATCTGGTCAGGGTTACAATCTTTAAGTATTGTAATTAATGGATGTTCTGTTGGCTCTTGCTGAACATTGGGCAGGTTTGGCGGTGCCTCAATATCCTTGTTTTTTGTAGGCATAATAATGCCAGGCAAGGTGCTAATGCTTTCCTTCACCCTACTTTTACCAGCACGGCTATATTCAAGCTCAGCCAAAATCTCCTTAGCTCTTTGCACAACAGGAATGGGCACACCAGCAAGGCGCGCAACTTCAACCCCATAACTGCGATCTGATGGCCCAGGTACCAAACGATGTAAAAATACAACCTCACCACCATGCTCACAAATGGCAATATTCATCGTAAACACTCGAGGTAATTTACCTTCAAGCGCCGTTAATTCATGATAATGCGTAGCAAAAAGTGTTCTAATTTGGCCTTGGCAGCGCTTACTAAGCTCCTCAACCACAGCCCATGCTAGCGATAAACCATCATACGTGCTAGTACCACGCCCAATTTCATCAAGTATTACAAGGCTATTTTTCGTGGATTGGCGTAAAATCCTTGCAGTTTCCATCATTTCAACCATAAAGGTACTTTGCCCACCTGCCAAGTTGTCAGATGCACCCACACGAGAAAATATCCTATCAACAGTGCCCATGCGTACAGCCGTAGCGGGCACATACGAGCCCATTTGGGCAAGTAGGCAAATAATGGCAGTTTGGCGTAATATGGTGGATTTACCAGCCATATTTGGCCCAGTTAAAAGGCATAGACCTCGCTTTTCATCAAAGCAAAAATCATTGCCAACAAAGTTACCACTACCAATTATGGCCTCAACCACAGGGTGGCGCCCTTCTTTAATGCTCAAGCCTTGGCCTTCTTCAAACTCTGGAGCGACCCAACTATTTTGACGAGCCACATGGGCAAGACTTTGCCAATAGTCAATATTTGCAATGGAATGAGCTATAAATAAAATGCGCCCACGCTCCATGCTCATGCTATTTCGCAAAGCTTGAAATAAATTATATTCAAGGCTTTTGCGTTTATCTGAAGCTTGCATGATTTGCTCTTCAAGCTCTTTTAAGGCAGCAGTGGTAAAGCGCTCCGCATTGGCAAGAGTCTGGCGACGTATGAAATGCTCAGGGATTGAACCATCTTTAGCAGAATGTGAAAGCTCAAAGTAATAACCAAAAACCCTATTAAAACCAAGCTTTAATTTAGGTAAATTATATTGCTCTTGTTCTTTTATAAGCATATCTTTAAGCTTTTGCTCACCATGCTCCACAAGGTCCATAAGTTCATCAAGCTCTGCATTATAACCAAATTTAAAAATACCACCGTCAGTAATTACATTGGGCGGGCTATCCATAAGGGCATTTTCTAACAATTGAGCGCAATCTTCTAAGCTATCCCAATGAGCTACAAGACTTTTTACACTATCTGGCATGGGGTATGTAGTACTATTTGTAGGTTCATCACAAAGTGCATTCAAAACATGAGGTAAAGCTTGTAAACTATTGCGCAAAGCTATATAATCCCTTGGATTAGCCCTTTGTAAATGAATGCGAGTGGAAATACGCTCAAGGTCAAAAACAGCTTTTAAGGCTGCTCGCACATTTTCGCGCATTTCATTATGAGTATATAAATAGCTAACAGCTTGTTGTTGTTTAAGAATTGGTCCAATCTCACGCCAAGGATGACGCAAACACATTTCAAGCAATCGCCCACCCATGGGGGTTAGAGTGTGGTCTAAAACATGCCACAACGTGCCAAGGCCTTTGCGCCCATTTAAGCGTATAAAAACTTCTAAATTTCGCTCTGTTAGCTCATCTAGTATTAAGTGTTTTTGAACATCTAAGGGCATAAATGGTTGAAGATGTTTAATATCACAACGCTGCACTTGCCCAAGATATACAAGCAATGCCCCACAAGCGCGCACAAGCTCTGGCTTTTGCTCAAGGTTTAGCGCGTGTAGCTCTTTAACGCCTTGGGCTTCAAGTATTAAACGTGTGTTGGTTTTCACATCAAAATGGCTACGCACAGCCACACGAATAATTTGCACACCATCAAGCAAAAGGCCTGAGGGGATTTTTTCCATATCAGCTATGAGCAATTCACGTGGGGCTATTTTTTGCACCCACTGCCAAAGCTCTGTTGATTTTTTGCTAACAAGCCCAGACCAAGCTCCAGTTGATGCATCAACCCAAGCAATGCCACCTTGTTTTGCATTTTCGTCAAAATAATACGCCGCCAAGTAATTATGGCTTTTAGCAGTCAAATTATCATCTTCAATGGTGGTACCAGGTGTAATAACTTGCGTGACTTCGCGCTTTACAAGGCCTTTAGTTTGTTTAGCATCTTCCACTTGCTCACATATGGCAACATGAAAGCCCTTATCTATGAGTTGAGATACATAGGCCTTAGCCGCATGCCAAGGCACGCCACACATGGGCACAGGGTTTTCGCTTTCTTTATGGCGGCTAGTTAGGGCAATTTGTAATTCACGAGCGGCAGTAATGGCATCATCATAAAATAATTCATAAAAATCACCCATTCGATAAAAGAGTAAACAATCAGCATAATCAGCCTTGATGCTCAAATATTGGGCAAACATCGGTGTTAGCTTTGTTTCAGTTGTTTTTTGGGTATTTTTATCAAGATTTGTCATATGCAATAAATATAAAATTAAATTTTTCAAAAAAAAGGCGTACCCCTAAAGGTACGCCTTTTGATTAGCGTCTAAAATTGGCGGTCAGGGTCTGGAGCAGTTATGTCATCGTACGGTGAGGATTTTGTACTTTGAGTAGTGCTTGGAGTAGTTTCAGCCTTTGGCTTGCTACTAAAAAGGCTAGCTTTTGGAGCTTGTGGGCCTTGAGCAGCCTTTAGCTTTTCCACTTCCTTTTCAAGGGCGCGTACACGCCAGTTGGACTTCATAAGCTTTGTGGATAGTTGAATTTTGTCCCACATAAGGGCAAGCATGGCAACTATAGCACCAAGTAAGAATGCAGCAAGCACAAGAAAATAAAATGGTAAAGAAATTGAGCTCATTGGAGGGAAGAAAAATAAATTCAAATGCAAGACCATTTCAGTAGAAAGTACGGATTGATTTTGGAAAAAGAAAACCATACTTAAAAAGAAAACTAAAATAATCAACAATACCTTTACATAACGCATAAAATGCCTCCTCACTCTGCTAGGGATATTTGCTCAAACAAAGGTTTCAACGCTTCATAGGTGCTATCTAAATGCTCAGGCACCATGCGTACATCATCCATAACGGCCATAAAAGAAGAATCACCATTCCAGCGCGGCACAAGGTGAAAATGTAAATGTTCACGAATGCCAGCCCCTGCGGCCTCACCAATATTTAACCCAATATTGATGCCTTGACAATTAAAACGCTTTTGCAAAATTCCAGTACAGATTTGCAAAAGTTCTGTCATTTCTGAAGCTTCTTCTTTTGTAAGAGCCGTAAAATCCATCAAATGCCTATAGGGAGTTACCATTAAATGTCCGTTATTATAAGGATATTTATTCATAATAACAAAACAATGCTTAGCGCGGTAAAGCACACGACGCTCGGCATCTTCATCGGTATGATTTGGCAAGCAAAAAACGCACTCATCAGGCTTTGGGCCTAATATGTATTCCAGTCGCCACGGTGCCCATAATACCTTTGACAAATCTAACTCCATGAAAAAATTTATGTCATACATTATATACAACTTTCAAGGCTTGAGCAAGCATTGAAAAGGCATAAAATCAGACTTTATTTACAAAAATGCTATTCTTCGCCCCTTTTTTCCCAAATTTTCATTTCATGCATTTTTTTGCGTCTACTACGCTGTAAAGATTTACAAACTAGTGGCATATGCCTTTTGTAATTGTATTTTTCGCGGTATTCATCTGGGCTAATGTTATGCTTTTGTAAATGTTTTTTAGTTATAATTCTAAAAGACTTACCACATTCAAGGCAAGTAATGCTGCGCTCTTTAATGGCAGCCTTCGGGTTAAGCTCTTGTTCATTATTTGTATCTGAAAATTCGCTTTCATGAAGTTTAGCAATGCCCACGGTTAAATTTTTGAGCATGCCAAGCATTTCGTCTTCGGTCATAATGCGCACGCTAGCCTGAGCTTTCACAAGGCTCAAAGCCTGTTTTATATAATCTTTCATAATGACCCCAAATTTACAAATTACAACTTCATTGTTTAGTTTTTAACAATTTTTTATAGCAAAATATGGATTTTTAAGCAAGGCCTTTTCTTAAAGCCCTTAAGCTTTTCTTGACAAAACCCATATTGGATATATATCAAATTCCTTCACAAACTAAATTATAAAGAGGTTTTTATGCCCAATATACGCTCAACATACACGGACTCATGCAACTTTTTTGGCAATAGTAATCCAGAAGAACTTGCAAAAATCTATGGTACACCACTTTATGTGTATAATGAAAATATCCTACGCACACGTTGCCGCGAATTAAAAGGCCTCTCAAGCCTTGAAAATTTTAAGGTTAATTACTCAGCAAAAGCAAATACCAACTTGCAATTATTAAGCATAATTAAAGATGAAGGCTGCGTGGTTGATGCCATGAGCCCTGGTGAGCTTTTCATGAACCAAAAAGCAGGATTTAATAATGCTGATATTTTATATGTTTGCAACAACATTTCACATTCTGAATTACAAAATGCCTTGGATAATAATTTATTAATTAGTGTGGACTCGCTCTCCCAGCTTGATTTATTAGGCAAGATAAACAAGGGCGGCAAGGTTATGGTGCGCTTTAATCCTGGCATTGGCGCAGGCCACCATCAAAAAGTTATTACAGCTGGTAAGGAAACTAAATTCGGTGTTGACCCTGCCACCATGGATGAAGTTTTTGCCATACTAAAAAAACACGATTTAACTTTAGCTGGCATTAACCAGCATATCGGCTCATTGTTTATGGAGGCTGATGGCTATTTAGAGGCTGTGGAATTTTTATTAACCCTAGCTGAGCATCTGCCAGAACATGCCCTTGAAAACCTTGAAGTCATTGATTTTGGCGGCGGTTTTGGGATACCTTATCAAAAATACGCAGGCCAAGCTCGCCTCAACATGCAAGAACTTGGTACAAAATTACATGATATTTTATCCAAGTGGACAAGGGAACATAATTATAAAGGCAAATTTTTCATCGAGCCAGGCCGCTATGTAGTTGCTGAATGTGGCGTATTGCTAGGTTCAGTATACACAACTAAAAATAATGGTGAAAATAAATACGTGGGCACTGATTTAGGCTTTAACGTGCTTGCGCGCCCTATGATGTATGATTCACACCATGATGTGGAGGTTTACCGCAAAAATGGCACAGCAGATGAAAATTGTTTTGAGCAAACTGTGGTTGGCAATATTTGCGAAAGTGGTGATATTTTAGCCAAAAAACGTGAACTCCCCCTCATTAAAGAAGGCGATATTTTAGGAATTTTGGATGCTGGAGCCTATGGTTATGTTATGTCCTCCACCTATAACCAGCGTTTTCGCCCAGCAGAGGTGTTAATTGATAAAGACGGTAATCATCGCTTAATCCGTCGCCGTGAAAATATTGATGACTTAATGCGATTGTATGAGTAAAAATTGCAAAAAAAAGAACTAAGCTTTTCCTTTGCCACCATGTGGCAACTTACATGGCCACAAGTGTTGGTTATGTTCTTCTTTTTTTGCATTGGGCTTAGTGATGTTTGGACAGCTGGCAAACTTGGTAAAGACGTACAAGCCGCCTTTGGCCTTGTGGCGCAAGGTGCAATTTTTCTACAAGTACTAGCCCTTGCCATGGGTAGTGGTGCAACTGCTGCCATTAGTCAATCCATTGGGGCTGGCCTTGAAAGTCGCGCACGCCGCTACGTAGCCATGGTGCTCATATTTGCCCTAAGCATTGGCCTTGTGATTGCGTGCATTGCATACTTGGGTAGAAATTTATTTTTTAACCTATTGCAAACTCCAGATGCAGTTTTGCCCATAGCTCTTTTTTATTGGTCAGTTACCTTGCTGACCATGCCTTTAAGCTATGTGTTTTCAGCAACGACCTCACTCTTTAGAGCCACAAGGCAAGTCATACCGCCTGTATTTGTGGCGGCCCTCATGTGTATGGGTAATATTTTTGGAAATTTAGGTTTTGGCCTTGGTTATTTTGGCCTACCTAGCTATGGATATATGGGCATTGCCTGGACGACATTTGCCTGCACAGCTTTTGGGGCAATTTGCAATATTTTATTATTAATCCAACGTGGCTTCTTTGATTATAAGCATATACCACCTCTTCGCTGGATGCGTGCGGCCTTCCCCTATCTTTATAAAGTTGCATTGCCTGCTGCTGCCAGTCAAATTGTTTGGCAAACAGGATATATTGTATTATTTGCGGTTGTTGCATCTTTACCATTTAATAATGTTCACGCCCTTGCAGGCTTAACTGCTGGCATGAGGCTTGAAGCCATATTATTCTTACCAGGCATGGCCTTTAGCATGACTGCGGCAGTTTTGGTTGGCAATAGCCTAGGGGCAAAAAACATACCCCAAGCCTACAGGCTTGCAAAAATTTTAGTGACTGTTGGGGCAAGTTGCATGAGCCTTGTGGCTGTTGCTCTTTGGCCCTTTATACCTGAGCTTGCGGCGGCACTTTCCCCCATGCCAGAAACTCAGGAAATCACACGCAATTACATGTATTTTAACATATTTTCCACGCCATTTACCCTAATGAGTATGATTTTAGGTGGCGTAATGACTGGTGCTGGAGCAACACGATATAATTTAATGGTTTACGGCAGTAGCTTTTGGCTTGTGCGTTTACCTGTGGCTTGGATTTTTGGCCATTATATCTGGCAAAGTGCTTCTGGTGTATTTTTAGGAATGGTGCTATCACAAGTTGTTCAATCATCAATTATGCTTGTGGTTTTATATAAAGTTGATTGGACTAGATTTGCCATGAATGCACCCAAAAAACATAAAACAATTAAAAATAATAATAGTGATAACGATGAATAATTTTACCCCCATAAACCTTGAGCAAAAAGAAGAATACTTAAAATATTGGCAGGCAACACCATCACACTCCATTGATTACAGCCTTGTAAACATTTGGGGCTGGAGCGCATATTATGGGCTTAAGTGGAGCTTCAATAATAATCTGTGCTGGATTATGCAAAATAATAATACATTATGGGCCCCTGCTGGTAATTGGCAAGAAATTAATTGGCAAGATGAAGACATATTAAATAAAGGTGCAACACTTGTGCGTGTGCCTGAAAATTTAGTAAAAATATTAGAAGAGGCCCTGCCCAATCGAGTCACAACTGAAGAAACCAAGGGACAATGGGAATATTTGTATAATAGCAAAGACCTAGCTGTGCTTTCTGGTAATAAATTTCATAAAAAACGCAATCATGTTAATGGCTTTAAGAAAGCTTACGGTGAACCAAATTATAAAAACATTGATGATTCCATAATCGAAGATGTACTAAGCTTACAAGATAAATGGTGCCAATGGCATGAATGTGCAGGCTCAAAGGCATTGCAAGCTGAAAATGAATCCATTAACTCTGTGCTCTCTCATTGGTATGATTTTGATGGCCTAATGGGTGGTGCATTGTATGTTGATGATAAATTAGTAGCTTTTAGTGTGGGTGAACTTTTGGACGATGTAACCCTTGGGGTTCATTATGAAAAAGGTCACACTGGCTATCGTGGTGTTTATCAAACCATGAATTCTTGCTTTGTACAAAATGCAGGAGCTAATACCGCCTTTATAAATAGAGCTCAAGACCTTGATGAAGAAGGCTTGCGTAAGGCTAAATCCAGTTACTTTCCAGTGGATTTTTTGAAAAAGTACACCTTAACCATAGCACCAGCTTAGGCATAGTATGAAAAATTTATCAAAGCACAACCTTAGGCTACTATCCGTAATATCATTAAGTATTTTATTTCTTTCTGCCTGTTCTTCAAAAATACCCATGCGTGATGATACACCATTTGTGCAGCGTGGTGTGGTGCGTGATTTATATAAATTCCCACAAGATTTAACCGTTTATGCCAAAAACTCTCAGCAAAATTTAATTTCTGCAACCTCGCAATTAGAGCAAGATGCTAAATTTAATAAAATTTACTTTAGTCCTTGGGCTAAATCTGAAGCAGCTTATACTGTCCAAAATTTTCAAAATAGCTTTGGTAAAGCCAAGGGTTATAATGGCACCATTGCTTGGTCCGAAGAGGCTTGGCAAAAGCTAAAATCCAATGCGGATATTGGAAGATATCCTAATACTCAAAGGCCTGGTATTACTTTGCGCCAAACATCCTTGCGTGAATTACCAACCATGCTACCACGCTTTTCAAAGCCCACACCAAACCCAAGCTTAGACCCTTTTGACTACTTTCAATATTCAACCCTACCCCCAGCTATGCCTTTATACATTGCCCAAACTTCGCAAGATAGCCAATGGTACTTTATTGAAAGCCCCATTGCCGCAGGCTGGATTCAAGCAAAGGATGTTGCATTTGTAAACGACCAATTTATATCAGATTATACAAGCAAGCCCCTTGCAGCTCTCATAAAAGATAAAGTAGAACTTAAAACAAGCCAAAATAATTCACTGGGCCATGCATATATTGGAGCACTTTTTCCCATTGTAGACAACAATAACCAAAAATTTACAGCACTTATGCCCACACGCGGCCCGCAAAACCTGGCTCAATTAGTTAAAGTTAAACTTGAGCATTCTGTGGCAGTACAAAAGCCAATTCCCCTGCAAGCAAGCCGCATTGCAATTATTGGCAATGAGATGATGGCTCAGCCTTATGGCTGGGGTGGGACTAATGAATTTCGCGATTGTTCTGCCACCTTGCATGATTTATTTACACCATTTGGCATTTGGCTACCCAGAAATTCCTTGGCTCAATATCGCTCTGCTGAGACATTTTCACTGGATAATTTAACTCTAAAACCTAAAGAACAAACCATTTTACAAAAAGGCATACCTTTTAGAACATTAATTTGGCTACCAGGCCACATTGGCTTGTATCTTGGTGAGTATAATGGCCGAGCCGCCATGTTCCATAATATTTGGGGTATTAGAGTGGATGAACAAGGCCAAGGAGATGACCGCCATATTATTGGACGAGCTGTTGTAACATC
>CAYJCI010000011.1:0-7071 GCA_964368595.1 uncultured Desulfovibrionaceae bacterium | reverse complement strand
GCTTGGCTTGGCTTGGCTTGGCTTATCTTAGCTTAGTTTAATTTAGCTTAGCCAGCAAATAATTGATTTTTTGTGTATTTAGCTCTGCACAGGTAAATTTTTCATAAAAATAATAATGTAGTTTTTTATATTAAATCATATCTCAAAAACAATTGTGCAAAAGGTCTTAAAGTAGTGCAAAATCATATTTTTGAAGTTTCATTTGACCAAGCTGGCAAGCGGCTTGATGCATTTTTAGTGGAGCAACTATCTGGTATATCACGTGAAAAATTAAAGCGCGCTATACAAGATGGGCAATGCACCGTAGACGGGCTAAAACCCAAAAGCCCATCCATCAAGCTAAAATTTGCTCAAAAAATAGAGCTTAGTCTGCAAGCTCCGGTTGAGCACATTACCCCAGAAACTGGCGATGTTGATATCATTTGGAATGATGATCATATTGCCATTTGCAATAAACCAGCTGGGATTACAGTCCATCCTTGTCCCTCTTGCCCTAGTGGAACATATGTTCAACGCCTCGCATCGCACTTCCCCCCCCTACTTTTACAAGAAGGCTTGCGCCCTGGCATTGTGCACAGGCTTGATAAAGATACCAGCGGTTTAATTTGCATTGCATTAACCGAGCAAGCCAGATTAAAATTAGCTGAAGATTTTGCCGAACGTAGAGTTAACAAGTATTACCTAGCCCTTGTGCATGGTGTGCCCAAGGAGCAAGGCGAAATTCATGCCCCACTGGGCAGAGATGCTAAAAGTAAGGTGAAGATGGCTGTGGTTGAAGAAAAGCACGGCGGCCGCACAGCCCACAGTGCGTGGCAAACCCTCTACGCTGACCCTCACAAAAAATTTGCCTTGATTAGGGTTGAAATTTTCACAGGACGAACTCATCAAATACGAGTACACATGGCACATCTTGGCTTTCCTCTATGGGGTGATGGTGTTTATGGCCCAAAAATCACCCCTGCAAGCCCTGCTAAGCGTCAAATGCTACATGCGTGGAAATTGTCATTCAATCATCCCACAGCGGCTCAGAATGAAAATATATGCGAATTTCACTGCCCGCCACCACAAGATATTTTAGACTGTGCCCTAAAACTTAGCAAAAGCACTCAAAAAATAGTAATTACTGGCCTGCCTGGCTGTGGTAAATCCACACTTTTACAAGAGTTTGCAAAGCTTAACATTGCCACAATCAGTGCCGATGCCATCGTTCAAAAGCTGTATAACGTTGGCGAGGCTGGGCATAATTATATACTAAAGCGTTTTGGTAAGCTTGTAATAGCGCACCCCAAGGCTGAAATTGACCGCCAGGCTTTACGCCAAGCAATGCAAGAGCCTGTGGTACGCCAAGAAGTTAATAACAATATCCATGCTTTAGTATTTGCAGAGCTTGAAAAATTTTGGCAAGACTGCCAAGACAAAGGTGAAGCAATCGCAGTTGCAGAAATACCATTGTACTTTGAAAATGGTCGACACTTGGAAGACAATGCTCACGTTGTGGGTGTTGAATGTTTACAAGAAAACCGCTATGCTAGACTTTTGCAAAATCGTAATTGGACTGAAGCACAATGCCAAGAAATGGATGCTTGGCAATGGGCTGAAAGCAAAAAAATGTCAGCTTGTAATACGGTAATAAATAATAACTTAGATGCTACAAATCTTAAAAATATGGCCCAAGATATTGTTCACAAAGTTAAAGCAAAGCTTAACAGCAAAGAACAGGCTTTAAGCAAGCGTTTACAAGCACTTTGGACATAGTTTACAATTTATTAAACAAATATCTATAGTTTTTTTAAAGTAAAACTTTAAACTTGAATAAACAAAAATAAATTAAATAAAAGGAAGTGTTATGGAAGTTTGTATTGCCTACATGCGTGGTAAACCCGTTATGATGAAAATCCATGAAGATATCGTATATATTGATGGCGAAGAGCAACCAATACTAGGCTTAACTAAGGCTGATTTGGAAGAGTTCTCCAAAGCCATTGCCGCCATACCTTACAGCACCGACCAAGAGGGCTATCAAGCCATGCTTAATGCCAAAAGAACGGCTTTCTTAGCTTCTATTTTGGGTAAGGCTGTGGGTGATGATTGCGTTAATAAAATTTCACAAATTTTAGACAGCGTACACTATGATGTATTAAAATATCTTGGTGAAGTGGAAGAAGAATAAAATTAATCCTAATATTACAATTAACTATACTTATTAAAAAAACTGCCCATTGAGCTTTTAGCAAACAATGGGCAGTTTTTTATTATGCATACTTATTTAGAGCAAATATATTAAATATTTAAAAATTCTTTTGAACTTTCAACCATACCTTGCACATCACTTTGCTTAAACCATTTTATGGCTTTTACGGCTCTAAACCATGTTAATTGGCGTTTAGCATAAGCACGAGTGTTTTTACGCCACAATTCCAAGGCATCATCTAGTGCAAGATCCTCACATATATAAGCATATAATTCAGCACAACCAATGCCAGACCAAGCAGGGGCATGCCTATCATTGCATTGTTCATATGCGGCCTTTGCTTCATCTAATGCACCATCTTTTAACATGGCTTCAATGCGCGCACCAAGGCGTGGAGTTAGACTATCTAAAGTCATGTCAACGCCCATATATAAAGCCTTTACAGGAGGCTCAGGTATGGAGTTTTCATGCCACCAAGTAAAGGTTTTGCCGGTGCCAAGATATACTTCCAAAGCCCTCACCACTCTTTGACTATCATTTTGATGAATGCGTGCCGCATAAATCGCATCAATTTGCATAAGTTCAGCATGTAAAACGCTTGCGCCTTCACGCTCACAACGCTTAGTAAGCTCTTTGGAAATATGATCGGCAATGGGTGGGATATTGGCAAGACCCTCTAATATTGTACGAAAATATAGGCCAGTCCCACCAACAAATATGGGGATTTTACCACGACTAATAATATCATGTGCAATTTCAAGAGCTTTATCTGCCCAGCGCCCAGCCGAGAGTTTATGCTCCGTTTCAAGAAAACCATAAAGATGATGCGGGCAAAAGCCACGCTCAGCACAGCTTGGTTGAGCTGTAATTATGGGGAAATGCCTATAAACTTGCCGTGAGTCAGTATTTATTACTTCACCATTAATGGCAAGCGCTAGGCGTATGGCGGCCTCAGTCTTGCCAGAACCAGTAGGCCCAGCAAGACAAATGGCAAATAATGGCTTAGTCATTAAATCTTAAAACCACCTGAGGACGGTGCAAGACAAGGTGTACCCTGCCTAACTGCTCCAGATTCATACTTTTCTTTTAATGCTTGGACTACATTTTCTGGAACCAAATCTCGCACACAACCACCATGACTAGCAGCAGCTTTAATGATAGTTGAACTTATGTATAACCATTGGTAATCAGTCATTAAAAATATTGTTTGAATTTCACGGCGTAGCTTTCTATTCATAAGGGCTAGCTGGAATTCATATTCAAAGTCAGACACAGCCCTAAGCCCGCGTAAAATCACCTGTGCACCACGATTGGCAACATAGTCCACCAATAAGCCAGAAAATGGCTCAACAACAGCCCCTGGCACGTCTGCCAAGGCTTCTTTTGCTAAATTAACTCTTTCGTCATGGCTGAAAAGTGGTGCTTTTGGTGTATTATCAGCCACAGCCACAATTACTTTGTCAAATATATCACATCCACGCCGAATCAGGCTAACATGTCCATTGGTTATGGGGTCAAATGTTCCTGGATATACTGCTATTCGCTCTTTAACTGCCATAATATTACCCTTGTTTGCCCAAAAGTACGCTCTGTTAGTACCTCAAGGTCTGGATGTACCTCAGACGGTACTATTTTTGCGGACAATTCCACCTCAGCTGTAACAATGCTATCTTCATGTATCCAATTATTGCGTACAAGTTTATTGAGTGTTGGTTCAAGTAGATTATAGCCATATGGCGGATCGATGAAAATTACATCATATCCATTGGCTTGCCGTTTGCTCAGAAATTTTAAAACATCATCCTTAACAATGCTACAAACATCAGCATCTAAGGCTAACATTCCAGCATTTTGCTGTAAAAAACGCACAGCCTTAGTAAAATTTTCCACCAAGGTAGCTTTTTTGGCTCCCCTGCTCAAACATTCAAAGGCTAGGGATCCACTACCTGCATAAAGGTCAAGGGCAGTGCTTTGTGACCACACAATGCCCCTTGATTCAAGTATGGAAAATAGAGCCTCACGAACTCTAGACATGGCTGGCCTATAGCCTGGCCCTTCTACAGTTCTTAAAACTCTGCCCCTAAATTTGCCAGATATAATACGCATTAAATCCTCGTAATTAGCTTTGTTAATTCATAATCAAGGCTGGCCATGCGGTCACGAAGTTCCGCTTGCTCCTCCAATGATTTACTTTCAATATCTTGCATCTTGCTTTGTAAGGTTTGCAACTTGCCTTGCAAATCTTGACCAAGGGATGACCAATCAACACTTTGCCTTGGCCCTTCATGTTTGATAATGCTAGGTTCAGCGTTGGGCACGAGCTCTAGCTCTTCAAGATAATCAGGGATAAATACCTTTGAGCCATAAACTTCCTCAAGCCGCTTTGCAAGGGCGCGTTGGGCCTTTTCTTCACCATGAGTTAGTACAATATTACTTCCCTTGGTGGCAGCTGGCTTTACCCATTCCAAAAGCTGGCTTTGCCCAGCATGGGCAGAAAATCCACCAATGGTATAAATTTTAGCAGAAACGGGAATATCATCACCAAAAAGCTTAATGGAGTCCGCTTTTTCTACAATTTTACGCCCAGGTGTTCCCACACCTTGATATCCAACAAAAACAATACTTGCCCCAGTTCGCCATAAATTATGCCGTAAATGATGACGAATACGCCCAGCATTGCACATACCACTAGCAGAAATTATAATGGCTGAGCCTGACATTTCGTTAAGTTCACGTGATTCAGCAGCCTGCATGGTATAATGCAAGTTTGGTAAGGAGAACGGATCCTCCCCCTTGGCTAAAAGTGCCTTTGCATCATCATCAAATAAATCTGAATACTTACTAAAAACTTCCGTGGCTTTAATGGCCAATGGACTGTCCACATAAATGGGCATATCTTCAGGCAATTTGTTATCTTTATGCAACTTGTGCAGGCAATATAACATTTCCTGCGTACGTTCAACCGCAAAAGCAGGGATAATAACTTTTTCGCCTTTAGAATAACTGTAAGCTATGGCCTCGGCTAGTTCAGCCGCTGGCTCAATGCTGGAATTATGCTCACGATCCCCATAAGTTGACTCCATAAAAATATAATCGGCAGGTTTTGGCGGTGTGGGGTCACAGATAATTAAAGTATCTGGCTTACCAAGATCACCAGAAAATAAAACCGTGGTCTTTTTGCCATCTTCCACAGCTTCAATATAAATATAGGCAGAACCCAAAATATGCCCAGCATCATAATACGTTACGGTAATTCCAGCATGTGGTTCAAAGCTTTTGCCATAGTGAACTTCATGCAATAAAGGCAGGGCTTTTTCAGCATCTTCTGTAGAATAAAGCATGGGGGGGGGTGTTTTACCCCTACGTTTATACTTCTCTGCCCTAAACTTTGCCTCCATTTCTTGAATATGGGCACTATCTAAGAGCATGATTTCTAATAAATTAAGGGTTGGGCCTGTACAATATACTGGTTTATTAAAACCCTCACGCACCATGCGCGGCACAAGGCCAGAATGGTCAATATGAGCATGAGTCATGAGTATAAAATCAATATGCGGTGCGTCGTATAAATCTGTATTAAAATTACGTTCTTCTATGGTTTTGTTGCCTTGATGCATGCCGCAATCAACGGTAAAACGCGCCCCACAAGCTTCAATCATATAGCATGAGCCAGTGACAGTTTGTGCTGCACCTAAAAGTCTTACTTTCATAATACCCCCCAAATATATGTTCGATACGCCAACTATGCCTTGAGTGCATGGCAAATGCAAGCCCAATAAATATTTTTTGATTGTCAGTAAATTTTGTCTTTTATAGCTTGCACCTAAGATAATACCAAGCTATACTAAGCTTGAAGAATTACTATAACAATGGAGAGTAAACATGCCCTTTAGTAACATCGACGAACTCAATGACGGCACTGAATCTTGGCGACTTATTCGCATCATGGCAGAAATGGCCTGCGCTTTTGATACGCTAAATGAACTTGATAAACATTGTATATCTATTTTCGGCTCTGCTCGCACCAAGCCAGACTCACCACACTATAAAGCCGCGGAAGAAATATCTAAATTACTTGTTCAAGAAGGTTATGGCATTATTACTGGTGGTGGCCCAGGCATTATGGAAGCTGCCAACAAAGGGGCAACTGAGGCTGGCGGGCCATCCATTGGCTTGCATATTCACCTACCGCATGAGCAAGGTTGCAATCAATATGTGCAAACCCGTTGTGATTTTCGCTATTTCTTTGTGCGTAAGCTAGTTTTTGTTAAATACGCCATGAGCTATGTTGTAATGCCTGGTGGTATGGGCACTATTGATGAACTGGCCGAAGCCTTTGTACTTGCTCAAACTAAGCGAATTAAGCCCTTCCCCATCATCCTTTATGACTCAAAGTTTTGGGGTGGCATGCTTGATTGGTTGCGTAACAGCATGGTGGAAAATGGCTACATTGATGAAAAAGAGATTGATGACATTTTAATTGTCTGCGATGAACCTGAAGAAGTAGTCAGCACCATTAAAAGATTAGTTATTGTATAGTATATATGTCTAAAGCCTCAAATAATATCGTTGCTCAAGCGCAATTTGGGCCCATCCCCACTGCTCCTCACGGGCATAGTTGGGATGGGCTAATGGCTATGGCTTTGCAAGAGGCAAACAGAGCCGCTCATATGGGTGAAGTTCCAGTTGGTGCTGTAATTGTAAGCCAAGATGGCGAAATCCTAGCTAGGGAACATAATAAATGCATAAGCCTACATGACCCAACAGCCCATGCTGAAGTTTTAGCATTACGCAGTGCTGGGCTTAGCCTTAATAATTATCGTTTAAACAATGCAATACTTGTGGTGACTCTTGAACCATGTCTTATGTGTACGGGGGCG
>CAYJCI010000010.1:19348-24715 GCA_964368595.1 uncultured Desulfovibrionaceae bacterium | reverse complement strand
CCTACACCCTTACCGACCGTGGTACATGGTTAAAAATTTCCACCGATTCCAATGTTAAAATGGAACTTGTGGTTGTTTGTGAAGGTAGTAAGAGCTTATTTAACCAATACGGCATCATTGCTGTAAATCCTGCAAAATATCCTAACACCAACATCAAAGCCGCCAATGCTTTTATCGATTGGATAGTTTCTGATAAAGTACAAAAGCTTATTGGTAAATTTGGTGTTGACAAATATGGCCAGCCTTTATTTGTTCCTAATGCCGGCACTGACAATTAATCTACTTTAAAAAGTAATTCGTTAACATAATCCGCCTTATATTATCCTAAATATCAATATAAGGCGGATTTTTAACAAAAGAGTGAGCAAGCTGTGGAAGCAGTAAGGGAATATATTAATTTATTTCTAGAGTCCGGTGCATTGCATGCTGTGCAAGTAAGTCTTATACTTGCTTTTTGTTCAACGGCTATTTCTGCCATCATCGGAATTCACCTTGGGCTTTGGCTTGAGCGCCACGACTTTTGCGGTAAAAAAATCATCATTAGGATTATTAGAACGCTTATGGGCGTTCCACCAGTGGTGGTTGGCCTTGCGGTTTATCTGCTAATAATGCGGCGCGGGCCACTTGGAGCATTTGAAATGCTCTTTACCATCAAGGGCATGATTTTAGCACAATGTATTATTATTATTCCAATTATCACAGGTTTAATCTATACCAGCGCCCAGAGGCTTGCCCCATCTATTCGTTTTTTTGCCAAATGCATTGGTGCAAATAAGTCCCAAACCCGCCGCCTAACTTATAGAGAAATGAGCAAAGAAATTTACTTTGCCATAGTTACTGGTTTTGGCCGCTCATTAAGTGAAATTGGCGCTGTAATGCTTGTTGGCGGTAACATTAAAGGCGATACTCGCACCATGACCACGGCAATTTCATTATTAAAAAGCCAAGGTATTTATACTGAAGGCATTGTGCTTGGCCTCACCTTGTTGATACTTTCTTTTGGGCTTCAGCTCCTAGCAGATATTTTAAGAAAGGAAAGGGACGAGCTTGATAATTACTAATTTAAGAAAAATGCGCGGCGAGCTAGAAATTTCTATACCAAAGCTATCCTTTACCCAAGGCAAAATTCATGGTCTATTTGGTGGTAACGGCTGTGGTAAATCAAGCCTTTCAAAATTGCTAATTGGTGATATTTTACCCGATGAGGGCATAATTGACTATGAAGGTGTTGAATTTAGCCAAATGACATTGATGCCGCAGCGCCCATACTTATTACAACGTACGGTATTTGAAAATATCATCTACCCCTTGCAAATTCGCAACCTTCCCATTGATGAACAAAAGATTGATGCCTACCTTAAGCATACAAATTTATTCCATAAAAAGCATCAATACGCCCGTACACTTTCCAGCGGTGAACAGCAAAAAATTTCATTTATTCGTGCAGTTATCTTTAAGCCAAAGCTTGTCATGATTGATGAAACTCTATCCAATCTTGACATTGACAGCTTAACTGTCTTTCTAGAATGGATTTTAGAGTGGCAAAAAGAATTACAAGCCACATGGATTATTATTAGTCATCAATTTAGCCAACTTAAAAAAGTTTGTGACGAATATCATTATATGAAAAAAGGCCAAATTTTGGCCTCAGGCGAGCTTGATTATGTGCTTAAATTTGTTGATAAGGTTGAACTGTAAAGCAAGGAGTAGCCATGTTTGTATTAAAAACTCTACCAGAAGCATATAAAATAATAGAACAAAATTTTAATACATTAAATGTAGAGTCTGAAATAGTACCACTATTTGAGGCCAAGGGCAGATTGTTAGCAAAAGACATTTACGCCACTGAATATGTGCCTTCCTTCAACCGCTCAAGCGTTGACGGTTATGCTGTAATTGCTTCAGACACATTTGGCTCAAGCGACAGCATTCCCTCCATCTTAAACATACAAGAGCAAATTCTCATGGGTGAGGAAGTGCACTTCACCTTAAATAAAGGTTTTTGTGCTGCCATCCCAACTGGTGGTGCAGTCCCTGATGGCGCTGATGCAGTTCAAATGATTGAATACACAGAGGACTACGGCGATAATAGTGTTGGAATTTTAAAAGCCGTAGCGCCTGGGCAACACATTATATTAAAGGGTGATGACGTACACCCCGACAAATTGCTTTTCAAAGCGGGTGCTAGAATAAGCGCTAAAGATATTGGTGCATTATCTGCATTAGGCATTTGCAATGTTGAAGTAAAAAAGCAAATTACCGTGGGTATTATTGCCACTGGTGATGAACTCGTTGAAATACACGAAAAACCAAACAATGCCCAAGTTCGTTGTGTAAATAGTGGGCTTTTGCAAGCCCTTGCCCATGATTTTGGAGTCAAGAGCAAATCATACGGAATTATTAAAGATAATGAACAAATTTTGCACGATACCGTAGCCACTGCTGCTAAAGAATGTGATGTTGTTTTGATTTCTGGTGGTAGCAGCGTTGGGGTTAAGGATGTTACAAGCAATGTAATTGCCACCCAAGGCGAAATTCTTTTTCATGGTGTAGCCCTAAAACCTGGAAAACCAACCATCATGGGTAAGATTGGACATACTCCTGTTATTGGCTTACCAGGCCATCCAGTGGCAGTATTTTTTGTTACATTAAGCATTGTTTATAAAGTGTTAGAAACAATTTGCGACGTCAAATTTTACCAAGCACAAATTAATGCCACATTGGCAGAATCGGTGGAGGCAAACCACGGCAGAGCTCAATTTGTTCCTGTAATAATTGAGGAACAAGACGGGCAAAGCATTGCTCACCCCATACGCAATAAGTCAGGCTTAATCACCACCCTTGCTAGCGCTCATGGTTATTTTATTATTCCCCAAGATTGCGAAGGTTACGCCAAGAACACACCTTTAACAGTCTATATATTTTAGGAGTTTACTATGTCATTTAATTTCTTAACAAATGTTGCCTTAAAAGAAGCTTGCCAAAATTATGTAGAAACCATGCTAAAAAATGGCCTCAAAGCAGGGGAAGAAACAATAGCCGTGCTTGAAGCTGCAAACCGTGTATGTTCACAACCTGTCTATGCTAATATTTCTGCGCCTCATTATAATTCTAGCGCCATGGACGGTGTTGCTGTTCTTGCTAAGGATACCTTTGGCGCAACAGAAACAACACCCATAGTTTTAAGCCAAAATCAATACCTTGTGTTGGACACTGGTGACCCAATTCCTGATGAATATGACGCAGTTATTATGGTAGAAGATATAGTCAACCTTGATGATGGGCAAATAAAAATTCATGCTGCGGCAACACCATTTCAACATATTCGCCAAATTGGTGAAGACATTTGCCAAGGCGAAATGATTATACCTTCCTATACCACCATAAGCCCCTCAGCCATTGGCTCCATGCTTGCTGGTGGCGTACTTGAAGTTAGCGTGCTTAAAAAGCCGCTCATTGGAATCATACCCACTGGTGATGAAATTGTACCCCCCACTTCTAGCCCCAAAACTGGCGATATTATTGAATTTAATTCATCCATATTTTCTGCCATGCTTGGAGACATGGGTGCAAATACTAAGACCTACCCCATTTGTAAGGATAAATATGACGCTCTAAAAGCTGCGCTTGTAACAGCTCTTGATGAATGCGACATGGTAATCATAAATGCTGGTTCATCAGCTGGGCGTGAGGATTTTACGGTAAAAGTTATTGAAGAAGTGGGCAGTGTTCTATACCACGGCATAGCCATAAAGCCCGGCAAGCCAGCAATTTTAGGCTTCAAAGAACATAAAGTGATACTTGGTGTGCCTGGCTACCCTGTTTCTGGCATCATTGTAATTGAAGAAATACTAAAGCCGCTACTTGAGCAATACACCAAATTAAAATATGCTGAAGCTCAATTCCAAGAAGCCTCACTCTCACGCCCTGTGATTTCTGGCGTAAAATATGAAGAATTTATACGCGTTCGCATGGGCTATGTTGAGGGGCGCTACATTGCAACACCGCTTAGCCGCGGTAGTGGCGTTGTTTCATCCTTTATGAAGGCCGATGGCATGCTTGACGTACCACAAGGTGTAGAGGGCTACGCCGCTGGCGATAAAGTTAATATTCGCCTCTTGCAACCACTTTCAAAAATTAACAATTCCTTGGTGACCATTGGTAGCCATGACCCATTGCTTGATGAGCTAATTGACATGCTACACGTGAGTGATGAAAGCTTGTATATGATTTCCTCACATACAGGCTCCATGGGCGGAGTTATGGCGATTAAGCGCCGTGAAGCCCACCTAGCTGGCATACACTTACTGGACGAAAGTGACGGAAGCTACAATATTTCTTATGTGAAAAAATACTTCCCCGATGGTGGCGTGCGCCTAATTGAAGGTACAGGCAGAGAGCAAGGCTTCATGCTAAGTAAGGGGAATCCTAAAAATATTCAATCCGTGCATGATCTTTATAAAGACGGTGTTCGATTTATTAACCGTCAAAAAGGCTCAGGCACAAGAATTTTATTTGACTATACACTTAAAAATGAAGGCCTTGATGCGGCAAAAATCTATGGTTATGACCGTGAAGAATTTACACATACCTCCATTGCAGCCCAAATTTCACTGGGATCTGGCGATGTTGGTATGGGTATTTATTCTGCCGCAAAAATGTTTGGCCTTGATTTTATACCAGTTTGCACTGAGCAATATGACTTTTTAGTACCAGACTATGCCTTTGACAGCCCTATGGTGCAGAATTTATTAAAAATTCTAAAAAGTGATGTGTTTAAGCAAAAGCTTGCCAGCATGGGTGGTTATATTCTTAATAATCCAGGCCGCATATACGAATTATAAGCAATAATTGATAAAACAATCTAAAGGGATGGAGCTTGCTTCATCCCTTTTTTAATTTCATTCTCCAATTGATAATCTATTTCAATTTTGCTAAGATGCATCACTACATACGATACAAACACATTCAAGGAAAATGACATGCAAATACAACAATTTAACACAGAAAACATTCACTGCACCAATTGCGAAGGCAGGGTTAAAAAACTGCTTGAACCCATTGATGGTATTAAAAAAGTTCATGTAAACGTGCTTCGCAAAACCATGCGTGTGGAGTTTGACCAAGCTTTAATCAACGTTGAGCACATAGTAAAAACCATGGAGCAAGCCGGATATAAGGCTTTCCCCGTGGAGTCTACAGTTGCTCACGAGCTTGAATCACCCATCGAGCATATGCCTTTGCGCCGCGAACCTAAATTTAGCCTATGCGAACTCGAACCAGTAAATACGTTTAAACTACAATTATTTAACACAGAAAATATTCACTGCACCAATTGCGAAGGCAGGGTTAAAAAACTACTTGAGC
>CAYJCI010000010.1:10017-19248 GCA_964368595.1 uncultured Desulfovibrionaceae bacterium | reverse complement strand
ACAGAAAATATTCACTGCACCAATTGCGAAGGCAGGGTTAAAAAACTACTTGAGCCCATTGATGGCATTAAAAAAGTTCATGTAAACGTGCTTCGCAAAACCATGCAAGTAGAGTTTGACCAAGCCAAGCTTTGCGTGACTGATATTGTGAAAACTATGGAACAAGCTGGTTACATAGCAAATCCAGCACAAGCAGAAGATGTAAATTTAAAGCCGCTTATACCAAGTATGCAAAGCATAAATTCCCAAATGCCAGCATCACTCCCCAAAGCCAAGCAACAAGCAAAGCCCAAGGTGGAAGAAGCCCAAAGCGCAAGCAAGGCCCAAACATTACCAGCCCCTCTAAAAATATCTCTTATTTTTGCTACATTACTAATGTATGTAAGCATGGGTGAAATGCTCTCCCTACCCTTACCAGCAATGTTTCAAGGTACTGAAAATTTAGCAACATTGGCCTTTGCACAATTGATACTTTGCCTGCCCATACTATATGTGAATAGCCAGATTTTCCGCTCTGGCTTTGCCGCTGCAAAGGACGGTAGCCCAAGTATGGATACCTTGGTTGGCCTTGGCTCTGCTGCTGCTGCCATTTTTGGAATATATGCTCTCTTACGCATTATCTTATCTCAAGACCAAGCAATAATTGAACATTGGGGCAATAACCTCTACTTTGATTCTGCTGGCATGATTTTGGCCTTAATTGGACTTGGTAAATATTTTGAAAGCAAAGCTCGTGAGCGTACCTCCCATGCCATCGATAAACTAACTAGACTTACCCCAAGCACCACCATTTGTTTAAGAAATGGGCAAGAAGTTAGCATAGCTACACATGAAGTAGTCAAGGGCGATATATTGATAGTGCATGCAGGTCAAAGCCTTGCCGCCGATGGAATCATAACTCAAGGCAGTGCTTTTATTGATGAATCACTAATAACAGGTGAAAGCCTACCAGTGGAAAAGGGCGTTGGTCAAAATGTTATTGGTGCAACCATTAGCACTTCTGGCTATTTTCAAATGCAAGTTACCAGCACAGGCGAGCAAACTGCCCTTGCTCGTATAATACGACTTGTGGATGATGCCCTGTCAACCAAGGCACCCATAGCAAGACTGGCAGATAAAATCAGCGCCATCTTTGTACCAATAATTATCGTTATTGCTTTACTCAGCTTTGCCATTTGGCTAATGCTTGGCTATGGCCTTGAGTTTGCCATGTCTACGGCAATCTCTGTACTTGTAATATCTTGCCCTTGTGCGCTCGGCCTCGCAACGCCCACAGCAATCATGGTGGGCATGGGTATGGGTGCTGAGCGAGGAATTTTATTTAAATCTGCCGCCGCTATTGAGCAAGCTCAAGCCGCAAATACAGTTGTGCTTGATAAAACAGGTACCATTACCCACGGTAAACCCACGGTTACAGACATTATACCAGTTGACGGCATAAGTAAGGAAGAGCTTTTAACTATTGCCGCAAGTGTGGAGAATTTGTCCGAGCATCCCTTGGGCAAAGCTATTGTGCATAAGGCAAATATTAAACATCTTGAACTCATTCCAACCAATGATTTTATAAATTTTGAGCAATTAGCTGGCCTTGGGCTCATTGCTAATAACAAGGATGTAAAATTTATGGCAGGCAATGCACGCCTGCTTGAGCATGAAGACATTGAAAATACACTAAAAAATCAAGAAAATGCCCTAAGCACTCAAGGCAAGACCGTGCTTTATTTTGCAAAAAATAATCAATTACTTGGGCTAATTGCCGTGGCTGACAGTGTAAAACCAACCAGCACTAAAGCTATTCAAGAATTGCAAGACCTTGGCCTAAATTTACTTATGCTCACAGGGGATAATAAAATCACCGCCAAGGCCATACAAAATCAAATTGGTATCAAAGAATGCATTGCCGAGGTTCTACCCGAAGAAAAAGAATCCAAAATCCGCGAATTACAAGACAAAGGTCACAATGTAATCATGGTGGGTGATGGTATCAATGACGCCCCTGCCCTTGCGCGCGCTAATGTTGGCATAGCCATTGGCAGTGGAACAGATATTGCCATTCAATCGGCAGATATGGTGCTTATGCAGGGTGATGTGGTGCAAGTTGCCAAGGCTTATAAACTTAGCAAGGCAGTTATGTTAACCATACGCCAAAACCTATTTTGGGCCTTTGCCTATAATATTGTGCTTATCCCTGTGGCGGCAGGTTTATTATATATTCCTTGGCAAATTAGCTTAAACCCAATGCTTGCGGCCGCCAGCATGAGCCTAAGCTCATTAACTGTGGTTAGTAATGCTTTACGCCTAAAAACTAAACAAGATAAGATTTTTTAATTTAATTATTTTAATAACTACTCTTAGCAGATGAGTTTTCGAATGGTCTTTGGATGTATATTCAAAGGCCATTTTGTTATATAAGTTGCAGCAAGCAAATATATTTTAGCAATTTTCACATTTATAGCAGCCATAAGTAGCAATATCTGCGCTCTTACAAAATATTTTTTAATGTCCTTTTTTATGGACATTAAAATACATTTCTGTTTATCAGCTAAAAATTACCTTGCCTTAACCTAAGTACGATATTAAGAGAGCTTTGGAGTAAAAAATGTTTTATATCATATCAAATTTAATTCTTTTAATATTTTCCTCATATTTTAGTTTGCGCTTCATCTGGCCCCTTAATCTCAGCTTGCCGATTAAGCTGGGATGTTTTTTCATTATTTTTATAATTGCTGTGCATGCAACGATTATTGAATTTGGCACCATTCAGTTGCCAGATAAAGTGCAACTTATACCTGCTTGGTGCATTATTGTTATTGTACTTGCTTCTCTTTTAGCTTTTTGTGCAGATAGCATAAATATATTTATGCGTTTATTTGGTGTGCCCTTCGTGAGCACTAAATTCATGCCCATAATTTTATTGATGACCTGCCTAACCTGTACATATGGCATGTATCAAGCCCTACGAGTGCCACCCATAAAAAATGTAAATATTCAGTTTAATGATCTACCAAAAGAGTTGGAAGGCTTACGCATTGCACATATGAGTGATACGCATATAGGTAGATTTTTTCGCAAAGAGTGGCTTAATGAAAGTATTGATAAAGTACTTGCCGCAAAGCCTGACCTTATTGCCATTACCGGCGATTCTATCGACGCGCCCTTTGCAGAAATTAAGGATGATACAACGCCATTCACGCGCTTACATGCACCATTAGGTGTTTATTTTGTAGCAGGAAATCACGAATATATTAATGACTATAATCCTTGGATAAAATATTTTCGCTCTCTCACCAATTTGAATGTGCTAGAAAATGCTCATAAAACAATAAAAATAGGCGACATCAACTTAAATATTATTGGATTAACTGACCCTGCCGCTAGGCGCTTTAAGCACTTACCACCAAGTGCTGAGCTGGCTCTAGCTGGGCTTAGCAGAAAGAGTGAAAAACAATTTAGCCTATTGCTATCACATCAACCTGCCAATGTGGAGAATGCTAAAACCAATGCAAATTTACAACTTTCTGGGCATACGCATGGCGGTATTTTATGGTTTATTAAAGGAATTGTGGCAAGAAGCAATGCTGGTTATGTGAGTGGATTATATGAGAGCAATGAAAATCCGCTTACAAAAATATTTGTTTCAAACGGAATGGCCATATGGGAGGGCTTTCCCATGCGCCTTGGAATTGATTCAGAAATTGTAATAATTACACTTACAAAATAGTATATTATGTAAAAAAAGCCCCCATTTGGGGGCCTTTTTTTTACCATTGTCTTTCTTTTTCATGGCTAAGCACAGCCCCAGCAAGTGCGCCAGCACCAGCCCCAGCAAGGGCCCCCCAACCAGCAGCACCACCAGCAATCAAGGCAACACCTGCACCAGCAGCAGCACCCAAGGCAGCACCACTTAAAGTGCCTTGTTGAGATTTAGACATATTTGTACAACCACTTGCCAAAGCGAGTGATAACACGCAAATAATTAAAATATTTCTCATTTTCTACCTCTTTTCTAGTTTTGGTTCCATGATTTCATACCAAAGCACATTAAATACTGGGCGTTCCATCTCTGTTGGATTTTCCATATACCATGAGTCTAGCTTCTCTGCAATTGCAGTACGCTCTACCCCTTGAAAGGCTAAAATCCAATTTTCAGGAAAAGCTGTTAAAGATCTAACAATTTCTTCATGGCTTATTTCTTTGCCAGCTTCTTCTGCACTAATTTTTGCAGTTAGATATTCCATAGCAACGGCGCATTCCACACCATATAGGAAGGATTCTTTAACATTTTTAGGGGATTCAACCCAGACTTTACCAGTTAATTGTGCCAAGGGGTTTTGTTCAGCAAAGGCAATGCTTGCATTAAAAACCACAAGCATGGTTAAGATGAGGCATAATTTTTTCATGAGAATCTCCTTATAAAGTCTAAACAATGTTTAAATATTGCCTGTATATTTTGATACTGTCAACTTTAAAATATTTTTTAATCTAAATTATTTGCAGGAAATATAATTTTAATCTTGCATAGTCACGTTCATTATGGCACAATATTTGTAAGAGTGAAAGGCTTGTGCCTGCACCCTTGATATCACTGAAAAGGATACAAGTTTATGGCTTTGGAACTTAGACAACAAATGAAACTTGCACAGCAGCTCGTGATGACACCACAGCTGCAACAAGCCATTAAACTTTTGCAGCTTTCTCGCCTTGAGCTCGTGGAAACAGTTCAACAAGAACTTATGGAAAATCCATTTCTTGAAGAAGGCTTTGAAGATAATTTTGATCTAGAAAGTGCAGAGCTTAGAAGTTCAAGCAATGAAGAACAAGTCTATGATAAAGAACTTGCTAAAGAAGCAGACTGGGAAGATTACCTTGGCGAATTTGCAAGCACTCCAAGAAATTTACAGCCAAGAGAGTTTGAAGCAGCTGATGATTTAAGCCCTTTTGAAGCTCGTTATGCTGAAAAACCATCACTTGAGGGGCATTTGCTTTGGCAATTACGCCTATCATCCCTCACTGATGAGCAAAAAGACATTGGCGAAATAATCATTGGCAACCTTTCATCCTCTGGCTACCTGCAAGCAACGCTTACCGACATGGCTGAAATGCTTGAAGTTTCAGAAGATTCTGTTGAAGAAGTCCTCACAGTTGTACAGCGCTTTGACCCTGTGGGTGTTGCGGCGCGCAATGCCTCCGAATGTCTTATGGTTCAATTAAAAAGTCTTAACTATGATCGTGACCCCATTTTAGTTGCCCTTGTAACTGAGCATTTGGAAGACCTTGAGGCCAAACGCTATAAGCCAATCTTACGTAAATATAACTTAGACCTTGAAGATTTAAGAGAATATTTAGATATTATACAATCACTTGAGCCATTACCCGGTGCATCATTTGGCGGTGGTGAGCCAACCTTTGTTAGCCCCGATGTTTTTGTATATAAATATGCCGATGACTTTGTAATTATACTAAATGATGATGGCTTGCCACATTTACAACTATCAACAGTTTTAGAAGATGCCAGCTTTGAGCGCCTACCCGATGGAGAGAAGGAATATTGCTCTGAAAAAATGCGCGCTGCATCTTGGCTTATAAAAAGTCTTTACCAAAGGCAACGAACTCTGTATAAAGTAGTTGAGAGTATTATTAAATATCAGCGTCCATTCTTTGAACAAGGTGTAACACAGCTTGCACCACTAATCCTCAAAGACATTGCCGATGATATTACCATGCATGAATCAACCGTTAGCCGCATTACAACTAATAAATACGTGGCAACTCCGCATGGCACTTATGAGTTGAAATTTTTCTTTAACAGTGCCTTAGAGCTTGATGATGGCAGTCAAGTTGGTTCAGAAAGTGTTAAGGCACTCATTAAAAAGTTTATTAGTGACGAGGACCCCAAAAATCCTCTAAGTGATGAACGCATTGGCGAAATGCTAAAAGATCACTTAAAAGTTAATATTGCTCGCAGAACTGTTGCAAAATATAGAACTGCAATGGATATTGCCTCATCCTCCAAGCGGAAGGAGCATTTTTAAGATTATTAAGCGTAAATACGCTTTTATAAAATTTCTATTAGTGTTGACTTTGTTCACACTAATCAATGCGTAAATTCGCATTGAAAATTGGCAATGGGTGTCCGCACAATTTGGTGTTGACCTTGATCTAAGGAGTACAAAATGAATATTGCTTTTACTTTCAAAAACTTTGAGCCTTCTGATCACTTAAAAAAGTATGCCCGCCGTCGTTTTGAAAAGCTTGGTCGCTTTTTTGGCAAATCTTCTGGCCTTGAAGTTCAAGTTAATTTGAGTGTTGATAAATTTAGACATAAATGCGACGTGCGAGTTGGCGGAGAGGGCCTTACCCTTACAGCCACCGAGCAAACTGAAGAAATGTACTCATCCATTGACCTTGTGCTAGATAAGCTCGAAGCCCAAATTAAAAAACAAGTTTCGCGCCAAAAGAAACATCAAAGACAAGCGCGCAATGCTAAGGTTGAAGTATATACTTATAACTTTGCTGGCGAAATTGATGAAGGTAACATTGGTACTCGCCGTTTTGAGCCAAAACCCATGGCCCTTGATGAAGCTATTTTGCAGCTTGAATCTGTTGGCAGTGAGTTCTTAGTATTCTTAAGTGCCGAGAATCAACGTATTAACGTTGTTTATCGACGTAGTAGCGGCGAATATGGCCTCATTGACCCCATTGTATAGCGGGCAAGAGGTAAGCTGATAAATCAAAGGGTGTTTCAAGTTTTATAACCATCTTATATAAAATTTGAAGCACCCTGAATATACGAGTATGCCATGTCGGTAAAAAGCGCTCCTCTAAAAGTCTTTATTGTAGTCGGTCTTTCAGGTGCTGGTAAAAGCACAGCCTTGCATGTTTTTGAAGACCTTGGCTACTTCACCGTAGATGGTTTGCCAACCTCACTAATTCATGAAATGTCATCGCTTATGCAGCGTGACTCCATGAGGCATTTCCAAGGTATAGCCATTGGCATTAGCCTACATAGCCAAAGCCTTGCTGAAGATATCAACAACGCCATGCAAAGCGTTTGCACTCAAACAATTGAGCCTTGCCTTATTTTTCTTGAAGCCCAAGAAAATGAGCTCATGCGCCGCTACGCCACCACAAGAAGACCACACCCACTTGAGCGTGAAGGCATGGGCCTTGAGCAAGCCATCGAGGCAGAAAAACGCAACCTCGCAACCGTTAGAACTATGGCTGACATGGTCATTGATACTAGCCAATTTTCCATACATGACTTACGCCGAGCCTTGCAAGAGCGCTGGGGCAATACTGGCAAAGCACAGCACAAGCTTAAAATAAATATTGTGTCCTTCGGATTTAAATATGGCATTCCTAAGGAAGCTGATTTTGTTTTTGATTTGCGTTTTTTACCAAACCCATATTTTGATAGAGATTTACGCCCCCTTTCTGGTAAGGATGCATCCATTGTAAATTTTGTTTTTAATAAAGAGCCTGAGCAAGAATTTTTATTAAAATTTGTGGAGTTTATGCTACTAACTATCGCACGCATTGAACATGAGGGGCGCTACAGATTAACCCTTGCTCTTGGGTGCACTGGTGGCAGGCATCGCTCTGTTGCCACTGCTGAACACCTTAGCAAAGTCATAAAGCAAGCTGGTTACATAACTTCGCTTGAGCATAGACATTTAACACTTGGTTAACCACCAAAGGAGCTATTATGAGTCAAGAAAATTCCTTAGACCAAGTGGGCATTATTGTTGTGGCCCATGGAGATTACGCCGATGCCCTCTTACGCACGGCCGAGTTCATTCTAGGGCCACTTACAGACTGCACATCCATTAGCATTGACATAGCGTATGATGTAGAAGATACAGTGAAGCGCCTTGAAGATGCGGCCACCCGCTTAAACAAAGGGGCTGGAGTTATTATTCTAACTGATATGTTTGGTGGAACACCTACCAATTTAAGCCTAGCCTTGCTTGCTAAACACAAAGTTGAGGTTGTAACCGGCGTAAACCTACCCATGCTACTCAAAATTTTTACATCTCGCAGCGAGGACCTTACAGAGCTTGCACGCATGGCTGAAGAAGCTGGTAAAAATGGAATTGTAGTTGCTGGTAACATGCTAAATAAATAAATTATGTTACTATTTCGAATAGACAATAGGCTCATTCATGGGCAAATTATTGAAGCATGGCTACCCTATACCCAGGCTAAGCACTTAATTGTTGCCAATGACTCTTTAGCTGATGATGATTTACGCCAACAAATTTTCTGCCTTGCTATTCCTGCACAAATACAAGTTTATTTTATTCATATCCAGCAACTAGCCAAAACTATAACTGATCTTAACGACCAAAAAATATTCGTAATTTTGGAAAACTGTAGCGACGCAAAATTTGCAACTAGCCAAGATATTCCAAAACCGCATATTAATATTGGCAATCTACACTTTGCAGCAGGCAAAAAACAACTGTTGCCGCATGTTGCTGTAACTGAAGAAGAACTTGATATATTAAAACACTTTGATGCAAATTTCAGCCTCGACTTTAGGGCCGTTCCCACCGAAAAATCCAGAGGTTTACATGAACTTTGATCCCATTAGCCTAGCTCTTTTAGGGTGTTTTTTTTTGTCCTTGCAAGCCTTGCCAGAACTAGCATAAGCATAGGTTTACTTGATAGACCCTTGGTTGCCGCCATGTTGTTTGGGCTTTGCACCAATACGCTTGAGCTTGCCTTGCCGCTTGGTGCAATTCTTGAGCTATTTTGGCTTGATGTTTTACGCCTTGGGGCTATCATTCCACCATCAGGTACTTTAGCTTTTTTATTGTTATTTCCCCTTTGTTTACTCTTTGAATTGCATTCTGCCGACAAAATAATAATCCCTCTACTACTTTGCTTACCACTGGCTTATACAGTAAAATGGGTTGAGTTTTGGCAACGTAAACAAGCAAACGCCCATATCAGTGACATTGAAAAGTGGATTGAAAATCCACAAAATGGCAAACAGCCAGCAAGGGTTATCTATCAATCATTATTTATATCTATAGCACTGGAAGCAACATTATACTTACTCTTATTTGCAGCTTTATACGCTATTTTTAGCTCATTAAATATTGCGAGTCTTAAAATTGCTGTCGTTAATTGGCCTATACTATTTTGTATGAGCCTTATGGGAGCCATCTTAGCACTACGCACCAAACGTGCATATGCCATATTAGCCATTGCCTTGCTTTGTGCAGC